>CAZTHA010000284.1:0-5704 GCA_964613435.1 uncultured bacterium | reverse complement strand
TCTAACTATTTTACCGATAATAAGGATCTCCAGTTCACCCTTGATAACCTTGACCTCGAAGAAGTAGTACGTCTTCGCGAAGATGATTATAAACAGGCCAAAGATTTCGATTACGCTCCCGAAGATTACGCCGATGCCAAAGACAGCTTCAAAAGAGTCCTCGAACTGGTTGGCGAAATATCAGGCGAAAGAATCGCCCCCAGAGCAAGAATTGTCGACGAAGAAGGTCCTCATTTCGAAAATAATAAGGTTACATACCATCCGCTTACGGTTAAGAACCTTGAAGAACTCCAGCAGGCCAACCTTGGCGGCGTTATGTTGCCAAGAAGATACGGCGGACTGAATCTCCCGGCAACACTTTACACAATGATGACAGAAATGGTTGCCAGAGCTGATGCCAGCCTGCAAAACCTCTTCGGACTCCAGGATATCGGTGAAACCATCAACGAATTCGGCACAGAAGAACAAAAGCAAAGATACCTGCCAAGATTTGCAAGCGGCGAAGCTGACGGTTCAATGGACCTAACCGAGCCGGACTCAGGTTCTGACCTCCAGTCAGTAAGACTTAGAGCCACTTTCGACCCGAAAACCAATCAGTGGTATCTCGACGGGATGAAACGCTTCATCACCAACGGATGCTCACAGATTCACCTCGTTCTTGCCAGATCGGAAGAAGGCACATCGGACGGCCGCGGCCTTTCCATGTTCATCTGCGAAGCATGCCCTCAGCTGGTTGTCAGAAGAATCGAGCATAAACTGGGCATCCACGGCGTAGCGACCGCAGAATTGCAGTATAACCATGTGCCGGCCGAACTCTGCGGGCAGAGAAAACGCGGTTTGACAAAATATGTAATGAGCCTCATGAATGGCGCCCGCGTCGCAATCAGCGCGCAAGCGTTAGGCATAGCCGAAGCAGCTTACCGGGAAGCAAGAAAATACGCGGCAGAAAGAAAACAGTTCAAAGCTTCTATCGATAAGTTCCCAGCGATTTTTTCAATGCTGGCAAGCATGAAAATGGAAATCATCGCCGCCAGAGCCCTGCTTTATGAAACAACCAAAATGGTTGACCTCAGATATGCATACAACAATATCGTTGAACATGGCAAAGCTGAAGAAGTGACTCCCGAAGACAGGCAAAAATTCAAGCTCTACACCAAAATGGCAGCAGTGCTTACTCCGATGACCAAGGCTTTTACTACCGAAATGGTAAACAGAGTCTGCTACAAAGGAATACAGATTCACGGTGGAACAGGCTACATGAAGGACTTCAATGCTGAAAGGTTCTACAGGGATGCCAGAATCACCAACATCTACGAAGGAACGACCCAGCTCCAGCATGTCGCTGCCATAGGCGGCATCGTTCAGAGAGTTCTCGACCCTCTCATGGATGAATTTGCCAGCCTTCCTTACGAAGGTAAACTCAGAAGACTTCTGAATCATGTAGACGAAATGCGCAAAAAGCAGCAGGCCGCTGTTCAATTTGTAGCAGACAAGAAAGATTCAACCTATTATGATCTGGTCACCGAGCATCTTGTGGAAATGGAAACCTATGTTTTTGTGAGCTACCTGATGCTGAGAGACGCTCTCAAAGATTCTGAAAGAGAAATCTTTGCCGAAAGATATATACTGGATGCCATGCCGCAATTCGACAAATCCTACGCTGTAGTAACCAGCGGTGACGTGACACTGATAGACAATCATAGAGAACTGATCGATTACTGATCCCTGCATCACAGCAAGCAAAAGAGCCGTTTAACACGGCTCTTTTTTATTTGGCAAGCATGAACCGTTTCATTCTTATGTAAAGTTTTTGGGCTTTTGCTTACATATAAAACTTTTATGTAAAAATCTTCGGCTTTTCCTACATTAATGATTGAAATAATATCCAATCCCAATTCTTTATGCCGAAAATCAGTCGAATAAGATTGACATAAACGGGCGCAATGAGCTAAAACAAATCAGGTCGATCCGAAAAGCCGGTCGCGGTTTAATAGGGTTGCAAAAAAATGCCGGAATAGCTCAGCTGGTAGAGCAACGCATTCGTAATGCGTAGGTCGCGGGTTCAAGTCCCGCTTTCGGCTTTTTTTTATGCCGGCAAAATGAAGCACTAGAATTGCATTCATTGATTGCTTTTTTACATAAAGGATGCCATTCGGATTGTCTAAAACATCTAGCTGAGATAGAATATCTTCATGCAACGACATCAGGAAATCCGAAAAGTTGCTCCGGAACTATTTGTTCGTGCAATGTTCGGCGGCTTTGCCAATCAGTTTGGCTGGCTCTTTTTTGCTTTCGGAATGGTGTTTTTCTGGGCGTTTTTCACTTCGGTCAGCTTCGATGATATCTTCTACTTCACCGGTGAATTGCAAAAAGCCCGAGGGGTGGTTGAAAAAGTCGAAGATACCAGCGCCGAAGAAAATGACGTAAGAGTTCAACGAATCATCTTTTCTTTCCCCAGTCCAGACAGCAAACCCACAGCAGAAAGCGCGCCCGGGCAAAAACCCGATGTCATCGTCGCTCAATGCTACGAAACCGGAACCAGCCGCAAACGGGGCAGCAAAGTCGAAATTGAATATTCGCCAAAGAACCCGCAAAAAGCCAGAATCGTCGGAACCCGGCGCGGCATTTTCCAGATTTGGGTTTTGTTTCTCGTGGCAATTTTCCCGGTTGTGGGAATCGGCTTCATTTTCTTTGGTGTCCGCCGCGGCTTGTACATTCGCAGACTTCTGCAAAACTCACTTCTCACTTATGGGGTGCTGGTCGGAAAAGAGCCTACAAATACGCGAATCAACCACCAAACCGTAATGAAACTAACTTTTTCATTCACGACGCAGGATGGCAGAGCTGCAAATGCGATTGCCCGAACCCACGAATACGAACACCTTGTCGATGAGGCTGAAGAACCAATTTTATACAACCCCTACGCCCCCAAAGAGGCCTGTCTGCTCGACGACATTCCCGGCCGCCCCAGACTTGATGAAAACAACTGTCTGACCCCCACAGAAAATGAAAGAGTCAGCAGAACTCTTTTCATGCCTGCTGTTGCTTTACTGGTAAACGTCTTGGGACTTCTGGCCCAGCTTTATTTTCTTCACAACTAAACTGAAAAGCCAATCAGATTTCTTTCTTCGATCCATTCCCCTTCTATCGGCCCAACACGACGGGAAATTTTTCTTGTACATCAATATCAAGCAATACTGCCCCGCTGATGCACCAAGCGATGCCAATGCGGCGGCAAAACAATTGATCCAGTCGGTTTTGAGCCGAATAAGGCTTTCAGTAAAAATGTTTTGCTTGGCGGCAAACATTTTTTGCATATCTTAGTAAAAGAAAACCAGTTAAGGAGCGCAAAAGAGCGATGAACCAGAAAATAGCCTTTTTCGACGCCAAAACCTATGATCGCCAGACCTTTGACGCAGAAAACCAGAAATATGGTTTCGGCATTACTTACTTCGAAACCAAGCTTACACCGGCGACTGCAACGCTAAGCGAAAGTTTCAATGCCGTATGCGCCTTCGTCAACGATGTTATCGATGCCGCGGTAATCGACAGTCTGGTCAAAAGTGGCGTCAAGGTCATTGGACTTCGCTGCGCCGGCTACAACAACGTCGATTTCAAATCAGCATTTAACCGGATTCATGTCGTCAGAGTTCCGGCCTATTCTCCCTACGCAGTGGCTGAACATGCTGTCGCTCTTATGATGAGCCTGAATCGCAAGATTCACAAAGCTTATAACCGCACCCGCGAGGGCAACTTTGCCTTGAGCGGCCTGCTAGGCTACGACATGCACGGCAAAACTGCCGGCATCATCGGCGCCGGGAAAATTGCCCGCTGCCTGATTTCGATATTGCGCGGCTTCGGCATGCGCGTGCTGGCCTTTGATCCAAAGCCCGATCAGCAATATGCCAAAGAAGCGGGAATAACCTTCGTTGACCTTGCAGAATTATTTCGCGAAGCCGATGTCATTTCGTTGCACTGCCCGCTTACGCCGCAAACCGAAAAAATCATTTCAGCCGACAGCATCCAGAATATGAAGCCAGGGGTCATGATCATAAATACCGGCCGCGGCAAACTCATCGACACCAAAGCTTTGATTGAAGGGCTTAAAACCAGCCAGGTCGGCAGTGCCGGTCTCGATGTCTACGAAGAAGAAAGCGAATATTTCTTCGAGGATAAATCAGCCGAGCCGATCGCCGACGACATTCTCGCCCGCCTGATGACCTTTCCCAATGTTCTGATCACTTCGCATCAGGGATTCTTTACCCGTGAAGCTCTAGACAATATCGCGGCAACGACACTGGCGAATTTCAAAGAGTTTTTTGAAAATGGCTATCTGCAGAACGAAATCTGCTACAAGTGTGACAAGACATGCATTAAGAAAGAGAAAAAGCGCTGTTTCTAAGCCGCAGGGCGCCCGGTTAAACTACACCAGCTGTTGCAAATGCCGCTAAGCTAACGAAACGTCTAAGCTCAATCGGTTCTCTCGCACTCCCGGTTTAAAACCGTTCATTTTACGACCGTTTTCTTAAGTTTTCTTTCAAATGGGAAAGTTACCAAATTTTTGCCGGCAAAAAAATCAGAGCAAAAAAGTTGAATTTCAGGACAATCAATTGTATACTTTTTTGGTATCAATTTTGTTTTTTTGAAAGGAAAAGGAAATGGCACAGAAAATCGTAGTTATCGGAGTAAATCATGCAGGAACCTCAGCAATCAGAACCTTGCTGGCCCAGAACCCTGAACACCAGGTGACGGCTTTCGACCGCAACGACAACATTTCCTTTCTTGGCTGCGGCATCGCTCTTTCTGTAAGCGGTATCGTCAAGAACGTCAACGACCTCTTCTACTCGAACTGCGACGAGCTTAAACGGCTTGGCGCAAACGTTCACATGAAAACTGAAGTTATCAGGGTCGATACCAAAAGCAAAGTGGTTTTTGCCCGAAACATAGAGACAGGCGAAGAGCAGCAGGCCGCATACGACAAATTGATCTATGCCGCCGGTTCCTGGCCGATTGAATTCAAGGTAACCAACAAAGACCTTGAGAACATTTATATCTGCAAACTGTTTCAGCACGCTGCCGATCTGATTGACAAGGCATCGTCGCCAGGCATTGAAAGCGTCGCCATCGTCGGTGCCGGCTATATCGGCATCGAGCTTGCCGAAGCCTATCACCAGAAGGGCAAAAAGGTTACGCTGATTGACCTGCAGGAGCGAGTTGTTCCGGCCTATTTCGACACAGAATTTACCGACCGCCTTGAAATGGACATCAAGGAAGAAGGCATAAATCTTGTTCTCGGAACCAGAGTAACCGGCTATAATGGCGACGACAACGGCAGGGTAAAACAAGTCATCACCGACAAGGGCACTTTTGATGCCGACCTGGTCGTGCAATGCGTCGGTTTCAGAGCCAATACCGACCTGCTGCCGGAAGCGAAAAAGCTCAATAATGGTGCGATCATCGTCGATGCCGGCATGCGCACCTCAATACCTGATGTTTACGCTATCGGCGATTCCGCAGCGATTCATCACGCAACCACCGGAACCCATCGCCATGTCGCGCTGGCGACCAATGCAGTCAAGGGTGGCGTAGTTGCAGCAAGTCAGATTAACGGCATTGAACAGGTAAAACTTGAAAGCATCGCCGGCACCAACGCTATTTGCGCTTTCGGCAACAAGCTCGCGAGCACCGGCCTGAGTGAAGCCGC
>CAZTHA010000283.1:0-5739 GCA_964613435.1 uncultured bacterium | reverse complement strand
TCGAAGGGTTCGAATATACCATCGGGATAAATGATCATACCAGGCTGAACCATACCGTTGCCGCATTCTCTGACACAGAGGATTCTGTCATCCCAGGGCGATGGAACCGGCCAACCCAGACTACCTATCGGGTCTTCGGCAACCCATACTGTTTTTAGTTCAGAATCGATAGCGACAAGACCATAACGGTTTTCTTCAGTTTCACGGGAAGCGAGGATTAGCTTTCGATGCGGCCACCATTGGGCGTTTCCCTCTTTTTCAGGGGTTTTGGTTAGAGGTTTGATCGACCCGGAACCACCATCTGGCTGCCAGAGGAATATATCGGAGGTCGAATTTTCAACCCCGACAAAAAGAACTCCGGCGGGAAGCTCGACAGCCAAGACCATAACCGGAATCAGAACCAATAAAACACAGGCACCCGGGATTTTACTTTTCATTTTCAGGCTCATCACTGGCAATTATTTTTTCGGCTTCAGCAAATTGCTCAGGAGTCAGTTCAGCTTCGATAACTTCAGCAAGCTCGGCAGCCATTTGCAGAATTTCAGAGTTTTCATCGCCACTTGGATCGAAAGCGGCAAAATTGTAAAGAAGCGCATAGGCCCGGGCTGGATTTTTCTCGACACCGCGACCGTGGAAATAGTGATCGGCCAGGTAATAACGGGCTTCAAAATGATCCTGGGCAACCGCTTTTTTCAAAAGCTTTACTGCTGCGATATCATTCTTCTCGATTCCAACCCCTTCAGCGTAGCAACGGGCAAGCTCGAATTGCGCATCAACCTGCTCACCCCTGGCCGCCTGTTTGAGCAATTCAATACCTTTGGCCACATCTTTCTCGACACCACGCCCTTCAAAATACATATAGCCAAGGTTGAACCGGGCTTCTTCACTGCCCTGTTCTGCCGCAAGTTTGAAAAAATAAACGGCATTGGCCAGACTCTTTTCCAGCCCGAGTCCTTCTTCGGAAAGCTCACCCAAGGCCAGCAGCGCCTCAGGATGTTTCTTTTCCGCAGCTTTTTTGTACCATTCAACCGCTTTGCCGATATCTTCTTTGACGCCCATGCCGGTCCGATAGCAGTGGGCGAGGCTAGCTATGGCATCAATATGGCCGGCGGCAGCAGCTTTTTCAAACCACTGAAAAGCTTCTTTTTCGTTATCACCTGAGTCGGCGAAAATGCCAAGTTCAATGATTCTTATTGCATAATCGTACTGAGCAGCCGGGTCACCATTTTCTGCAGCTTTTTTAAACCACTGCCAGGCTTTCTCCATATCCACTTCCACGCCGTTGCCGTCCCAATAGCGCTCGCCCAGTTCCAACATCGCTGCCGGATCATTTTGCCGGGCTTTTTCAAGCAAAGCAGCAACTTCCGGTGTTTGCGCAAAAACACAACCGGAAGCCAACACAAAAATGAGAGTCAAAAACACCTGTCTCATAAACAGGCCTCCTGTAGAACAAATTAGAAATCGATGATCTGTTTCTGCACCTTGACTGCAGCACTGGTCAAAGCATCCCGGGCTGACTTCTGACCGGAAAGAGCCGCTTCCATTTCGGGATTTACGATGTCTTCGAGCAATCCGTAGCTGGTTACCACCGGGTTAACCCGCGCATGTTTCATCTGTTCCATAAAGGTCATCAGGTGTTCATCTTCAAATTTAACCAGATCATAAGCACCAAGGTTTATTGGCAGCTGATTCAGTTCTGAGCACCAGCGCGCCTGATTCTTGGCATTGGTGAAAAAGGTCAGAAAGTCATAGGCTTCTTTTGCGTGTTTTGAATGCTTAAAAACGACAGTGTCGGTACCGCCCACATTCGTCGAACTTCCTTCAGGTCCTGCGGGAATCAGGCCGACGCCGAAATCCATATTGGTGTTTTTGAATTTTGCCAGGTTCCATGGCCCCATGAAAATCATGGCGTATTTGCCGTTAACGAAGCCCTGCTCTGGGGAAATCGCTCCCGGCCGCCAGGCTCCGGCTTCGATCTTATGCTCATTGGCAAAGCGGCACATCATATCGAGAGCGGCAATAGCCTGCTCTGAACCGAGTTCGCACTTCTTGCCATCCGCAGAAATGATTCTTGCGCCGTAGGTATTGAAAAATGGCAGGTTCCACCACAGGGTATTGAGCATGGCGAAGGCATATCGGCCATTGCTTGAATCGGTAAGCTTCTTACCGACTTCGACGAATTCTTCCCAGGTAGCGGGAACTTTCGGTTCAAGACCGGCATCACGAAACATTTGCTTATTGTAGAACATGGCGACGCAGGTGGTCTGATCGGGAATTCCATAGTATTTGCCATCGATAAAACCAGTTTCAAGGGGCGCCCGCAGATATTGTTCACGAATTTTGGAAAACTCGAAGGTTTCCAGATCGATAACTGCATTCTTACGCGCCAGTTCACAGACGAAAGACCAGTCGACGCGGGCCATATCAGGCCCCTGCCCGACAGTAAGAGCGGTACGCAGCTTTGGCTTATGGCCGTCGAAGGGTATTCGCACCGGTCTGACCGTGAATTTAGGGTTCAGCTTTTCCCAGTCTTTGATAATATCTTTGAGAACTCTCTCTTCAAGATCGTTGTAGGTATGCCAGAAGGCCAGAATTGTGCGACCATCACGGGTGGTATTGATCGAGTCGTCCCAGCACACTGATACCAGGGCCAGATAGGCAATTATGGCGAATGCAAAAATTTTCTTCTCGTCCATTTTCTGCCTCCTATTCCTTTACCGCGCCCTGGGTCATGCCTTCGATGAAGTAGCGCTGTGCAAACAAAAACAGCACAGCAATAGGAACGATCGAGAAACATGATGCCGACATGATCAGACCAAGCTCAGAGGTATATTGACCTCGAAAGAGGGCTAACCCTACCGGCAGGGTAATGCTAAGCGGGTTTTCAAAATTGGTAACGATAAGCTGCCAAAGAAAGTTGGACCAGTGAAACAAAAAAGTCAGCAGAAAAAGTGTAAGAATGATCGGGAAGGCCAAAGGAATGATAACCACCCGGAACACCTGCCATTCAGAAGCGCCGTCGATCTGGGCGGCTTCGAGCAATGAATTTGGTATCGTATCCATGAACTGTTTCAGCATGAAAATGCCAAAAACCGAGGCCAGGTGCGGCAAAAACATCGCCCATTTAGTACCGAACAAGCCCATTTTGCAAACCATGAAGAACTGCGGCACCATGAACATCATGCCGGGTATCATCATTGTCGCCAGCAACAGCATGAAAATCTGCTGCTTATAGGGCAATTCTTTCTTGGAAAACACGTACGCACCCATGGATGCAAACAGAGTGACGAGAAATGCTGCGGTAGTAGCGACCAGCAGGCTGTTCAAAAAATAAGTACCGAAATTCTTTTTCTGTTCAATCGGATCTTCTGAAGCCATCTGCAGCGAATCAGCGTCTGCCTTAAGCACTTTTTTGAAATTCAACAAAGTCGGTTCAGAAGGCACAATATCGAAGGGGTTGGCTTTGTTGATTATCAGCTCCTGACCCGAGGGTTTGAAAGAAGTGCATAGCATCCAGAAAAAAGGAAACAATACTACGACAACGCCGACAACCAGAGCTTCATACAGAAACATTTTCTTGAGAAATGTGCTGCGATCTTCAGCTTTGGTTCCGATGTATTTTCGGACGGTAAGCATGACCAGAGCAATTGTAAGAATTATTGCCAGGCCGTTATAGACCGGTACCAGCCTGGTCATCATGTCGGCCGTGGGTAGAGCGGCACCAGCACCAGCAGCCGGTTGCTCTGAAGTGGCAAAGGCTGTTACGACCATCGCTCCAAATTTGAACAACTGCCCTGACACCACATAACAGATCGAGATCAGGGCGGCGAGAAGCAGCATGAAGACAGCAATACGAAACGGACTCATTTTTCCGCCGGTTGAAGTTGTCATTTTGCGCCTCCCTGTGCAGCTTTTCTTTCGGCAAACCGCTGTTGCATCCAGGTTATACCAAGAGTGATAATCAACAACATATATGAAATAGCCGCGGCATAGCCGTAGTTACCGGCTTCAAACTGCTTGTAAAGATAGTATCCGGCCACCGAGGTCGAGCCAACAGTTTCACCCATGACCACCCGCTGTGGGCCGCCTGAGGTCATGGCATAAATTTCGGTAAAAGCGTTCAAAGCACTGATCACCCCGGTTATCGCCATGAATATAATGATCGGACGAAGAAGCGGCACGGTTATCTGCCAGAACTTCTGCCACTCATTGGCGCCATCGATGTCTGCCGCTTCATAAACTGCCTGAGGTATGTTTTGCAATGCTGCAAGAAACAACACCATGCCGAAACCGGCACCCTTGAGCACCATTGCCAGAACCACCGCCGGCAAGGCTGTATAGGGGCTACCGAGAAGTCCGGTGGTATTGAAAAAGTTTTCTTCAGAAAAGAAAAAAGTGGTAATTTGAGCCAGGGCGCCAAATTTCGGCGCGTAGATCAGAGTCCAGATAACCCCAACCACCAGCATGTCGAGAACATTAGGCAAAAAGAAGGCACTGCGAAAGAAGCTTTTGCCGAAAAGCTTGTTGTCGAGCAAAAGCGCCAGGCCTAGCGATGCCGCGATTCCCAGGGGGATGGTCATTAAACCGTATAGTGCGGTTACCATCAGCGACCACCAGAACTGAAAGTCGGTTAAAATACGGTTATAGTTCTGCAGCCCGACGAATTCGAGGTTTGACAAACTGTAATCTGTCTGCGCCCCAAAAAAGCTCAAGTAGAAAGAGTAAAAAATGGGAAAAATCAGAAAAACCACAAAAAGCAGCATAAACGGCGATAAAAAGCCGACTGCGACTGTGGTTTCCTTTGAACTTTTAATAGCCAAAGTCTTGCCCTCCCCGGGAATATGTCAGAAGCATTCTACCACAAAAGAATGAAACTCTAACGAATTCAATTTTTCTACGGTTTTTTCCGCATCTTCTTCGCTGCTGAACGGCCCAACCGAAACCCGGTAAATCTCGATTTCGGAATCAGGCTCAGACAATTTGGGGGCAAAGCCATGTTTTTGCAGGGCGATTATGGCAGTTTCAGCGGTCTTTCTGTCGGCAAAAGCGCCGAGTTGCACCAAAAAGCCAGCGTTTTTGGACTGGTTTGGTGAAATAACCGAGCCCGGCGCGGATTTTTCGGGTTCCACGCCCACATTTTCAGTCTTTGCCACCGGTGCAATTCTTACCGCCTGGTTTTTTCTCGAACTGATATCTACGAAAAACCATATTCCCATCCCAAGAAGAATCAGCAGAAGAATATAGACCAGCCATTCTTTTATGCATTCAATAAAACTATTACCAGGTGGCCCCCAGTCGAAATCCCGACGCCCGGTGTTTTTTGGTTCTTGTTCGTTCAAACTTATGCCTTCTTTTCAAGAATTATTGGTAAATTGTTGCCACAACTGCACTGATTACCCTCAAAGCAGACACTGGTACTATAACCGGTCCGTTCAATCAACACCTTATGACATTTTGGGCAAAGGGTGTTTTGCGCAATACCCAGATTCCCGGCATAAACATATTTCAGCTTTTTTTGGGCTATTTCGACGAAGCGCCTGATAGTTTCTGGCGGAGTAGCCGGAGCAGTTTCTAGATAGCGGGGAAAATAGCGGGAAATATGTAACACCAGCTCATCCGAAAGCCCAGCAATCCAGTCGACCATCGCCGAAAATTCGTCTTCATCATCGTTCAGGCCGGGAATAACCAGATTGGTCAGCTCAACATGGGTTTCTGAAGCAACCGCCGAGACGATATTCC
>CAZTHA010000282.1:0-5770 GCA_964613435.1 uncultured bacterium | reverse complement strand
CTCGGGCAAAAGCCCGTCGGGCGATGACATTAAGTGAAAACGGGCCTGTGGTACAGGCCCGTTTTTGCTATCAGCTAACGATAAGGTTCTTATTTGGTGCCGAGAGTGGCGACCATGACGGCTTTGATGGTGTGCAGGCGGTTTTCAGCCTGATCAAAGACTCGTGAGAACTTGCTTTCAAATACTTCTTCAGTGACTTCCATGGCGCCAACTTCTTTTGATACGATGGTGTCGTTATTGTGGAAAGCCGGCAGACAATGCAGGAAAAGAGGCTTTTCTTTGCCTGTCGCTTTGAGCATTTTCATGTTGACCTGATATGGCTTCAGCAGCTTGATGCGCGCGGCCATCTGAGCTTCTTCGCCCATGCTTGCCCAAACATCGGTGTAAAGAACATCTGCGCCTTTAACGCCTTTGGCAACGTCATCAGTAATGGTAATTTTGCCACCGGTTTCCTTGGCGATAGCTTCAACTTCTTTAACCAGAGCTTTTTCCGGGAAGAGCGACTTGGGAGCGACAATGCGGCAATCCATGCCCATTTTGGCACAGCCGATCATCAGGGAATTGGCCATATTGTTGCGGCCATCACCTACATAGGCGAAAGAAATGCCTTTAAGGGTGCCGAAATATTCTTCGATAGTCAGCAGGTCGGCCAGAATCTGAGTCGGATGATACTGATCGGTGAGGCCGTTCCAGACCGGAACGCCGGCATATTTTGCCAGTTCTTCGACGGTTTCGTGTTTGAAACCACGGAACTGGATGGCGTCGAACATGCGGCCCAGAACCCGCGCCGTGTCTTTAACAGTTTCTTTTTTTCCAAGTTGAATGTCGTCTTTGCCGAGATATTCTGGGTGTGCGCCTTCATCAACTGCGGCAACGACAAAAGCACATCTGGTGCGGGTCGAGGGCTTTTCAAAAATCAGCGCAATGCTTTTGCCTTCAAGGTTGCGTGGCTTGATTCCGGCATATTTGAGTCTTTTCAAATCTCTTGAGAGATCGAGAAGATAGCGGATTTCATCGGGGGTAAAATCTTTGAGGGTAAGAAGAGAACGACCAATCAGATTAAATGCCATAGTTGTCTTTTCCTTTTCCTTTTATCTTATGCAATAGGGTACCTTGTTCAGGTGAATAATAAATAGCACCGGCGCTGTTATAATGCAACTATTTTTGCCGGCTGCCATGGCAGAGAACGGCAAAACCACATTCTTCACAAACCGACTGTTCTCCCGGCTTCCAGAGACGATCGTTGCGAATCTGGGCTACGGTTCTGGCGGCTGATTCTTCGAAGGCCAGAAGATCTGGTTCGAGCTCAACCAGCTTTAAGACCGGTTCGTTGACGTAGGCGATGAAAGAACGGGCGAAGCTCAGGCAACCGGCCTGACCAAGCACACCTCTCGCCGCCGCAATCATGTAAAGCGCCAGCTGGTCTGCATAACCGGCGTGCTTTTCCGCCTCATAGCGCCCGGTTTTGAAGTCGATGATTCTTACTTCGCTCGGGTCCTGATCGACCCGATCGGCAAATCCTCTGAGAAAAAAGGATGAATTGTCGGTCGTGAATTTGACATTGACCTCAGCTTCGATCATCCATGGCGCGGTTGATGAAAGACTGGAATCTATGTAATTGCGAAACATGCGATGCACTTTTTGGCGTGCCAGTTTGCCTTCTTCGCCGTAAAGACCGCACATATCATCGATTATCACGTCGGCAAGCCGTACTTTTTCGACTGTTCCCGAAAGGCGATGCCCGCCCCGGTCATGAAATATTCTGACCGTTTCATGAAACAGGGTGCCGGCGGTTCCGGCCAGACTGGTCGGGCGATCATTGAAGGAACTGATATGTCGGCTGGTAAAAAAGTATTTGCGTGGGCAACTGCGGTAAAGGGCCAGATCAGCCAGCGAGAAGATTTCTTCCCGACTTTCTTTTCTGATGACGCTTTCATCTTTCTTGCCGAGAAATTCGGCAAGATGCTGAAGTTGTTCAAGGATTTGCAACGCATCTTCCTGTTGTGGCTTGAGCTCGGCAATTTCGGGAGCTACGGTTCCTGAACAGTTTTGCCAATTGGCAAGAACGCTGCGCCAGTCTGGCAGTTCTTCATTGGCGCCAAGCTCTGGCCTGGCCTTCAAGAGCTGCTGAATTTCAAAAATTGGTTCGGTTTCTTTTTCGAGCCGTCGGGCCTCACCGCAGATAACCAGCAGATCTTCGGCTCGGGTAAAAGCCACGTAAAGCTTGCGGCGATCTTCAGCTTCGGCAGATAACTGGTCGGCCTCAACAAAACCGGTAAGTGTTTCGGAAAAGCCCTTGCGGCCGGACTCGGTCGGATCAGCAACCATCAGCCCGTATTTGCGATCGAAGTAAATTTTGCTGTCAGCTTTATAGGTCCGCCCTTTTAAAAAGGGACAAATCACGATGGGAAACTCCAGCCCCTTGGATTTGTGGATGGTCATGATCTTTAGAGCATCGCCTTCTTCAAGGCCAAGGCCGGCTTCTTCTTCATCTATTCCCGACAGAAGGATTCGCTCGATGAAATTCAGAAAGTCGCGCAGTGAAGTAAAGATGCCGTTTTGCTCGAAGTTTCGCACGATGCCAAGAAATTTTACCAGATTGTTTTCCATACGCCGTCTTTTCAGCTCCGAAACCTGAGCAGCGGCAAATTCTTTGAAACCCGCCTGTTCGATTATGCAATGGCACATTTCGACAAGTCCCGGCCTTTGACTGCGATTTTTCAAAAAAACGTATAATTTTCTGAATTCAATAACCTTGGTGGGCAATACGGCTTCAGGCTGGGCCAGCAGGTGAGGTAGCAGCGGCGCGCTTTCATTGCGGCCGGCTGTGGCCAGGGCCGACAGTTCCGAATCATTCAGGCCATAAAGGGGTCCGGTAAGGATCTTGGCGGTCGAGTAATCGTCTTCGGGCTGAACGAGCAGTTTAAGAAAGGCAAGAATCTCTTCAATTTCGCTGCGGGCAAAGAAGCTGAAGCCGCCAGACATGAGATAGGGGATCTGTTTGGCGGCGAGGCAGTCTTCAAATTCATTTGGCAGAGCTTTAACGCTGTTGAGAATCATTGCGATGTCGCCATAGCGGCATGCCCGCTTTTCGCCTGTCTTTTTGTCGGTAATCGCCAGGCCGCTGGTGACTATTTCCTGAATGAAACCGGTGATTTCTTCGCATACCTTTGCTGGTAGCATATCTGGTGGGCTGGTAAAGCAGCAGACGGCTGGTTTGGTTGGGGAATTGCCGCGTCTTGCTTCCTGAGGTGCAGAAAGCTTGCCGGGTTCATGCCCGTTGAGAAGAAACAGATCGGCAAATTCGATGATTTCGCGGTAAGAGCGGAAGTTATCCTGCAAAATTATGTCGGTGTCGCTGTTGAACTGTCTGAAGGTTTCGATGTCCGCTCCCTGAAAACGGTAGATGCTCTGCTTTTCATCGCCGACGACGGTGATGTGCCCATCATTGTTGCGACAGAACAATTTAACGATTTCAAGCTGGTCTGGATTGTTATCCTGAAACTCATCGATGAGAAAAACCCGGTGCGGGCTTTTTTCGCCACTTTCGGCCTGTTCTTTGATCAATTCGCGGCCTCGAAGCAAAATTTCGTCGAAATCGAGCAAATTTCGGTTTTGTAGCTCTTCCAGGTAGTAAGTGTAAAAACGGAAAAGCCATTCAAGGCAGTGTTGCTCTATTGTGGTAGCCGCCCGGTGTTTGAAGCGCTCGCGCGCGAGCTGATAGAATTCAGAAGGCTTGAGAAGATACCTTCTTATGTTACCAAGCGTTGCCGGAAACTCTTTGATCAATCTTGCAGCAATTTCGGCACCCAGGCCCTCTTTGCCGGCGATGATCTCTTCGCCATGAATTTCAGCGAATCGTTCGCGCAGGTCGGCTAGAATAAGCTGGCGGTCATTTTCGGCGATAACTGAGTCAGATCGATCGATGCCGGCTCCGAATGGATCTTTTTTGAGAAAGTCGCCGATAAAGGCATGAAAGGTCGAGACCTTCATGTCTCTTAAAATGGTAGCCGGAAGCTTGCGTCGTTCGAGCAGGCGGCTCTTCATTTCTGCCGCTGCTTTCTGTGTGTAGGTTATTGCCACCAGTTCTTCGGCCTGAATTCCATCCAGCAGCATGCTGACAATGCGCCGGGTCAAAACCTCGGTTTTGCCAGAGCCTGCTCCGGCAGCGATTCTGAGCTTGCCTGCCGGTGGGCTGACTACTGCTTCTTTCTGGCCTTCGGTAAGCCCTTGCGTTAATTTGTTTAAATCATTCATTTGCAGATCCTTCCCGGCGCAGGAATTCGAGGCGTTCCTGGCAGAAGGCGAAAAATTCGCATTTTGGCCGGCGCTGCTGATCAAATAGTTGGCATGATCGTGCATCGGGATGCTTTGACGGTCGGCAGTCAAATTTCCGATCAAGCATGATTTCATCGAGAATCATTTTCAGCTGATCTTCAAAGCGGGAAAAATCACTCTGGCTTACATCCAGACCAAATTCGGGCCCGATGCCGAAATTGAGGGCTCCGGCTCGTAGAAATCCGGCCTGAAGGTTACCGGTTCTTTTCTTGTACAAACCCTGGCGAACGAAGAGCATGATTGCGCTGGCATTCTTTTGCAAGCCATGGCGGCAGGCGAGAAGATAGAGAGGCATCTGAATTTCAACGGGTCTGCCTTCGGCTGGAAAGGCCTGTTCGAACAATTTTTCCGATTTTTTCGCGGCGGCGGTCGTCGTTTTGTAATCGACCACCAGCAGGCCGTTTTCGGTTTCGATCAGCCGGTCAAAGCGACCACGAAACTGACAATTGTGAAAGGTGAATTTGAAATCCTTTTCTACACCGGCGGTCTGTCGGGGCGGGATCTGCAAATTCTGAAAGACGGCGGTTATATAATCGGGCATTGTCGCCTTGATGCTTTCAATTTCCTGATGGCGCTGAAAAAACTCAAGCTCTGAAAGGTCGGGCATTGCCTTCTCGGCCATAAGATTGCGCAGATCATCTTCGTCTGGCAACTTGCCCTGCTCCCAGATGCTTCCTGGACGATGAATTTCTTCAAGCATGGCGTGAAAAGCATTGCCGGTTTGAAACCAGGATTGCTTTGCCTGAAGAGGATCTTTGATTCTGATAACATTCAAAAAGAAAAAACGGCGCGGGCAATCGAGGTAATTTTTCAATGAACTGGCTGAGAATACAAAGTTTTCCGGTAATTTTACCTCGTCAAGTTCGGCGCTTTTAAAACAACGGGGTCTGATTCCATAAACCGAATCAGGGTCTGAAACCGTTTGCTCAAACTTTGCCAATTCTGGTTCAAGCCCGAGCAAAGCCTCAGAACTTAGCTGCGATAGACGGGTTCTGAATTCGCCAAGATTCAACGGTCGAGCCTCGATCTGTTCAGTTATGGCTTTAAGGCCGATTTCTTTCAGATAAGGAGCGGGAATTGCCGGGTCTGTTCCCAGGCGAAGCGGGTATGAAAGCAACAGGCCTTCTTTTGCTCGGGTCAGGGCTACGAAAAACAGTCGTCGTTCTTCTTCAAGATGGTCTTCATGACTGGTGGGGTAGGGGTTGAAGAAGTTTACTGCCCGCTGTTGCTGGTTGAAAGACTGCTTTATGCTCTCGATTGTGCTGGTGCGCACCAGAAGGTTTTCGCGCAGTTTAACCGGGAATTGTCCCTCTGCGAGCCCTGGTATTGCCACAACCGGAAATTCGAGGCCTTTCGACTGGTGAACGGTCATTATTTTAACGCCATGGCTGATGCCGGTTTCTTCAAGTTCCAGGGTCGAAGCATAGTAGGT
>CAZTHA010000281.1:0-5790 GCA_964613435.1 uncultured bacterium | reverse complement strand
GGAAAGGTCATTTTGAAAAGAAAACCGGACTAGTTATCAAAGGCAAAGCTGAGCCGATAACAGCTTATGCTATTTCATCATCGCCCACAACTTCTGCAGCGGAAACCTGCCCCAGTTGTAGCGCGCCACTTCCTGCTTCGGCAAGGTTCTGCGGCTCATGCGGATATCGCCGACAATAAAGCCCCATAAGACAGTTATAAAGTTTCGAACAACAAAAAGGAACCACTCCGTCAGGAGCAGTTCCTTTTGTGCAACGAGCTAATTTCAGCCGATCAGACTCTGCGTCTTTTTCTCAGGAAGGCTGGAATTTCTTTTTCATCAGAGCTATTGTATGAGGGCATGCCGTTCACAACTTGCTGTTGAGGCATTTGCGGAACTTCAACAACCTGCGGGCGGTTTACGGTGCGTAATTCTTCCATGATTCTACGTTTTGGATCAGCACTCGATCTGACTTCTTCGCCAAAACCAGTAGCAATAACGGTAATTTTGAGGGTATCGCCCATATCATCATTTACGGCGTGACCAAAAATGATGTTGGCGTCGGGATCAACTACTTCCTGCACGATTGAACAGGCTTTATGCACTTCGTGAATACCCAGATCCGGTCCAGCTGTGATGTTGAGCAGAACGCCTTTTGCTCCCTCGATGGAAGACTCAAGAAGCGGGCTGGAAATGGCCATCTGAGCGGCAGTTACTGCACGGTTTTCGCCTGACGCGGTGCCAATACCCATAAGGGCAGATCCGGCAAGGCTCATGATGGTTTTTACATCAGCAAAGTCTGTGTTGATGAGGCCAGGAACAGTGATCAGATCAGAGATACCCTGCACACCCTGGCGCAAAATATCATCAGCAAAACCAAAGGCTTCCAACATGGTGACATTTTCCTGAGAAATCTGTAGCAATTTATCATTCGGAATAACGATTATTGCATCGACACGATCTTTCAGGTTCTTGATTCCCAGTTCGGCAGCATTAGCACGCTTACGACCTTCAAAAACGAAAGGCTTGGTAACAACAGCTACCGTCAGTGCACCAACTTCACGGGCAACTTCAGCAACGATCGGCGCTGCACCAGTTCCAGTTCCACCGCCCATGCCGGCAGTGATGAACACCATGTCCGCGCCCTCAAGAACCTCTGCGATATGATCGCGATCTTCTTCAGCGGCCTTTTTACCAATTTCATAATTGGCACCGGCACCAAGACCCTTGGTCAGCTTGTCACCAAGCTGGATCTTGATTTTGGCATTAGAATTGGTAAGCGCCTGTGCATCAGTATTGGCAGCAATAAATTCCACCCCAGTGAGGTTGGCTTCAATCATGCGATTTACCGCATTACTTCCACCGCCACCAACGCCAATTACCTTAATCTCAGCATTTTCTGCTGCAGCCTGGTTAAAATCAAACACCATGCAAGCCTCCTTATTGTCTGCTCTGCCCTTTGGCAAATCCTGCTTTTTCTAATTTATGTCAATCGGTAAAGAATTTTTTCAACACGGATTGAATTCGTTCAAGTATACCACCAAGTGCACCGTTTTCTCTAGTCCCTGTGCGAAAATTTTGTGCGCCGTATCTGATCAGGCCTAGCGCGGTAGAAAATTTTGGATTACGCACCTGTTCCCGCAAACCAGAGATATCTACTGGAGAACCCCGTCTAACAGGCAATCCCAGAATTTCTTCGGCAAGTTCGGGGCACCCGGTCATCATTGAACTACCACCGGTAAGAACCACCCCCGCAGGAATTACATCGAGAGAAACGTGTTTTTCAATTTGCGTCTTAACTTCATAAAAAATTTCTTCCATGCGCGGTTCGATGATCTCAGCGAGAAAGCGTTGCGGATACTGTTTTTTTCGCTCTCCACCAGCTACTGGCACATCGATCATCATGTCCTCATCGACCAGATCGGAGCGTGCAACACCGGAATTGATCTTGAGATCTTCGGCGGCAATGGTGGAAGTCTTAAGGCCTACAGCGATATCATTGGTAACCAGTCGCCCACCGATGTCGATGCTGTGAGAGTGGATGACGTGCCCGCTTTGGAAAATAATCAGGTCGGTTGTGCCCCCACCGATATCAACCAGAACCACACCAAGCTTTTTTTCATCATCAGAAAGAACCGCCATACTTGACGCATAGGGCTGAAGAACCATGTCCTCGACCTTCAGCTTGGCCATTTCACAGCACTTGATAATATTTTGCATGGCTGTAACTGCGCCGGTAACTATGTGCACCTGAGCTTCGAGTTTTCCACCTACCATGCCGAGAGGATTATTAATGTCTTTCTGCTCATCGACAACGAATTCACGGGGCAAAATATGGATGATATCCTGGTGCGGAGGTATGCTGATCGCTGTTTTCGCATTTTCTACCGCCCGGTCGATATCTTCTGAAGTTATTTCTTGATTGTTGCCCTTGATGGCGACGATACCCTGGCTATTCATCGAACAGATGTGCGCCCCGGCAATCCCAACATAAACGTTTTCAATAACCACGTCGGCAACTTTTTCCGCTTCTTCGATAGCATCGATGATGGCTTGGGTCGTTCGTTCAATATCGACGATAGTTCCCTTTTTAACCCCATCACCGGAAGAAGCATGACCAACACCCAGCACATTGATGGTGGGCCCACTGCGAACCTCACCAATGACTGCACAAACTTTTGTAGTGCCTATATCAAGGCCAACGACTAGATCATCCACCAGCGACTGAACCTCTGCTCCCTTCTGAAGCACCTGATTTTTTTCTGGGAAGGACAACAATACTGGGTGCCCTCATATCGAGGTAAATAGGTTCTACATTATTCTTTCTTAGGTTGTCAAGAAGTGCACGCAAAAAATTGTAGCGGTTTTTAAAATCCTCAAGACTTCGAGGGAAGATTTTCTCCCCTGAAACCATGAACAGATAAGGGTTTTGCGGATTAAAAAAGTTTATTTCAGAAATATTTTTCAAAATTTCCGGACCAAGTTTTTTTACCCAGGCCTGTGCAATAAAAAATGCATCATTGTCCTTCAATGAATCGCCGGCGCGACTAGTCTCAAGATTCAGGCCGGTAATGATCGGCAAATCTTTGTCACCGAGACTCTCGGTGCTGACAATAACAGCATCATCGGCAATTTCGTAAAATGTCGTGCCGACTTTTGCATACATAAACGGCGTTCTTTCAACAATCTTCAGGCGCAGATTATACAATCCGTTGAGTTCGACTTCGGCCTTTCTTATCACCGGATGCGCCAAAAGTCTTTTCTCAACGGCAGCTTTATCAAGCTTGAAAACATTCAAAGCCGGTGCAATCCCGGAATTTCTGATAACCTCTTCACGGGATAGGGTCCTGTTGCCTTCAACCTCGATGGCCTTTATTTCAAAGTATGTCGTGCCAAAGAAAAGATGACGCAACTGAACGATGGCCAGATACGCAAGGCTTACCAGCAAGAGAGTGAAGCCAATTGTCTTGATCGGACCAACGGCCCGTGAAAGATTAAGTAACCGGGCACGATACTTTCGCTGCCGAAGTTTTTCCCGGGTGCTGTCGGGCAAATCCTTTCCCGGTAAACGATAGCCACGATTCGAGTTTTGAAAATCTTCGCTCAAAAAACAGTCCTTATGAAATTTTATAAATCATAACAGCCATTAACTGGGGTTACAAGAATCTAAGATCAATTGTGCAATATTCTTTTCAACATTTTCGGGACGACTTTTGCGCATTGCCGAAGACATATTGCCCAACTCATCCTTTTCAATCAATTGTTCGATTAAACCTGCGAGTTTATCGCCAGATAGCTCTGAATCCAGTAGAACAGATGCTCCTCCCAGTTCTTCAAGCACTCGTGCATTTTTCTCCTGGTGATTATCGGTGGCATATGGGAAGGGCACCAAGATAGCCGGTTTGCCGCAAACCGCCAATTCAGAAAGAATTGTTGCGCCCGCTCTTGAGACGACCAGGTCGGCAACATCGAAAGCCTCTTTCATTTCGTGAAGGTAAGGAAGAAGGGTGTAGTTTTCCGGTGGTTCCGGAATTGCTGTCAATACCATTTCGTGGTCACGCTCGCCACTAATATGTAAAAACCTGATCTTCTTTTTTCGAGGCAACCAATTTTTAACCAGATCAACGACTGCACGATTGATACTCAATGCACCTCGTGACCCGCCGACCGATAGAACCCAAAATTCATCTTCCCCTTTACAGAATCTTCCTTTTTCGTTTGCCGCGCCCAGGAAACTGCCACGAACCGGGTTTCCGCTCATAACAATTCTTTTTCCATCGACTTTAGCGGCTGATTCATAGGTTAAAAGCACAAGCTCGGCTGAACCGGCAAAAAATCTGTTGGTCACTCCCATCGCTGCATTTTGCTCGTGAATGATGTATTTAATTCCCAGGATTTTTGCAGCCATTAACGCAGGAAAAGCCACAAAACCACCGGTTGCCACTACCAGGTCAGGCCCGAAACGTCGAAGATGATTGAAGGCATCCAAAATTCCAAGCAGGTTTACAAATGGGAAACTGAACCATTTTAAACTGAAAGAGCGAGGCATGCCCTGAGCGCAAACCCCTAAAAATGGAAGTTCGGCAACCCTTTCGACGATGCGCTCTTCCATTCCGCCACAAACGCCCATATAAGCTGATTCCAGCTGTTCACCCCGGGCAGAAAGTTCGATTTCAAGGGCTTCACGAATAGCCAGAGCCGGATAAATATGACCACCTGTGCCCCCGCCACTGAATAATACTTTCATAATCACCTTCTTCGAAGTTTCCCAACCAATCCAGGCTCGGTGAATTGTCCTGAAAATGGCGTTTCACGCTGCTCATCAAAAACATGACGGCTCGAGCCATAACGGGAAATATTCAGAAGAATTCCCACCCCGACAGCGAGAAAGAGCAAACTCGATCCCCCGTAGCTGATAAATGGCAGAGTAATCCCTGTTGTCGGCATCAGGCTTAAAACGACCGCAATATTTACTACAACCTGCAGACCAACAATAGCTGTTATTCCCGACGCCAGAAGGAAGCCAAAAGTATCCGGGGCACGGGTCGCGATATATAGACCTCGCCATAAAAATGCAAAAAACAAAACGATGACGACAACTCCGCCCAACAACCCCAATTCTTCACAAATGATCGCAAAAATAAAATCGGTGTGGCGCTCGGGCAAAATGAAAAATTTCTGACGACTCTGCCCCAAACCAAGGCCCAGCAACCCGCCTGAACCAATCGCGACCAGAGATTGAATTATATGATAGCCGGTAGTCTGTGCCGAATCCCATGGGTTGAGAAATGCCCAGAATCTCCGCATGCGATACCCTGCGTGAAAAATCAGCGCCGTTACCAGCACACCTCCGCCCAAACCAAGAGCAGCAAGGTTTATGATTGGACCATTTCCTAAAAAATACATGGTCAGATAGGTGCCAAAAACAAGAGATGCGGTCGAGAGATTTGGCCCTTTGTATATTAAAAGAAATATGAGCGCAGTCATTGCCAGGTCAGGCAAAAGACCGTGCAGAAAACTGCGAATTCTATCCTGGCGCATTGAAATTGAGTGGGACATGTAAATTATGAAACAAATTTTGGCAAACTCCGAGGGCTGAAAGCCGACGCTTCCGAATCTTATCCAGCGCCGTGCCCCACCGATATCTCGCGACACTCCCGGAACCAAAACCAGAATCAAAAAGAAAATCGCAACCCCCATCAGCGGAACCGCCATCTTCTCAAGCTTTGTATAAGGCAGATGTGAAAACCCAATCATGGCCAAAAGACCAGTAATAACCCATATCAACTGCCTTTTGAAATAATACAGACC
>CAZTHA010000280.1:0-5828 GCA_964613435.1 uncultured bacterium | reverse complement strand
GTATTGGCGTGGATCGTCGAGAAAACCATGTGACCGGTTAGTGCCGCTTTAACAGTAATTTCTGCAGTTTCATAATCGCGGATTTCGCCGACGAGGATGATGTCAGGGTCGAGACGCAGAATTGCACGCAAGCCGCGGGCAAAAGTCAATGATCTGGTCGGATCGTTTTTATTCTCATGCACCTGCATCTGATGAACGCCGGGGATTTTAAATTCAACCGGGTCTTCAACGGTGATGACTTTTTTCTGTCGGCTGTTAACCAGCGAAAGTGCTGAATACAAAGTGGTCGTTTTACCGGAACCGGTAGGACCAGCCAGAAGACAAAGGCCCCACGGGCGGCCGATGTTGTATTCAAAGAGGCGCATGTCCTCTTCCTGGAAGCCGAGCAGGCTTAGATCGAGGTTGACGCGGCCTGAATCCAAGACGCGGATGGTGCAGTTCTGACCGTAGATCGATGGCAGAATCGCGACGCGGAACTCGATCTGCTGATTTTTGATTCTCAGCTTGAATGAGCCGTCCTGGGGCATGAAGCGCTCGGTAATATCGAGGTTGGCCATGATCTTGATACGCGAAATGATTGCCTGATGAGCAGCACGCTCTATCGGCATGATGTCGTAAAGAATGCCGTCGATTCTGTATCTGACCTGAATGATTTTTTCAAAAGCCTCGATATGAATATCTGATGCGCGCATTTTTACAGCGTCAAGAATGACCTTGTGAACGAGGGTAACGATCGAAGTCTGATCTGATTCGCGCTTGAGTTCTTCAAGGTTGAAATCGGTCTGGTGAATTCCCTGGAATGAATCCTGGAAAAAGCCTTCATCTTTTGAAAACTCAAGCTTAACGTCGTTGAGAAGGTCGTCGATCGCCACGTTTTCAAGAACGTTTTGCGGGCGATAGAGGACATCGTTGATGATGTGGATGATCTGGGTCTTGGTCGCAAGCACCCATTTTATGAACATGAACCCGGTTGCCATTTTGATACTGTCGAACATTTTGGTGTTGGTCGGGTCGAAAACGGCAATGGTCAGTGATTTCGGTTCTTTGCGCAGCGGAATGAACTTATAGGTTTTTATGAGACTTTCTGGAATCTGACGAATCAGGTCGCGATCGAGCTCGGCATTTTCAAGATTTACATACTCGATGCCATGCTGGATCGACAGGCCGCGATAAAGGGTCTCTTCATTCAGTGCCCCGTCTTCAATAAGAATTTCGCCAATCATTCTGCGGGCAGATGGTTGACGTTTAAGGGCAATATCCAATTGGGCCGAGCTGATAGCCCGCATCTCAATCAGAATTTCACCTATTCTTTTTCTTTTTAGAAAGTCTGCAGCCATGTTTAGATAAGTCCTTCCTGAATGCTATCGGCACAACTCATTGGGAATTTAAGCAAAAATGAAATAAAAAAATTACAAATCCTCAGTATTTTGTGTTGTCTGAACCGGTAACTGTAAAATCAATGTAATCCAGAGGAGAACAGACCAAACCATCTCCTGGGGCAACCGCGGGAATTGTTGAATCGAATATCGAGGGCTCGCCTGTGTTATACTTTCCATCATTGTTTTGGTCAGAAAATGCAAAATCAGTCTGAATATGCAAAATGCCATCGCTACCTACGTCGTTAAATAATGCTGTGTGAGGGCTTGCTGAAAAGTCGATCGTATAGAGGCGGTCACTGCCATCGTTTGGGTCGATCATATTTGGAAGTTTTTCAAGATACTTAATATTGCTCTGGCGGGTGCCGTTGCTTAAAAAAGCTCCGGCGACGAGTTCGGAACCGGTTGTAGAATTTGAGCTTTTCGGATCATGTACTATGCTTACTCCATCATGAACCGGAACTCTAAATGGACCGCGGCCACGATCGCCGCGAAAATGATTGATGACTTTGCGCATTACGGCAAGATTCTGCTTCAAAACCGAAGCCCGTGAATCGTAAATGTAGTCGTTGTAGTAGGGCACGGCAACCCCGACGAGAATGCCGATAATTACAATCACGATCAAAAGCTCGATAATGGTAAAACCAGTTTTGAAATTTATTTTTTTCATGAATTTCCTACCAATCTCTATAATCTGTTCCACTAATCGATATGATGAAACCTTTTCTTGCTGCGGGAGTCAGGGTCGCCACCGAGACATCGTAGGTGCCGGTTCCGCTGAGAGCGTCGGCGGGGTTGCCGCTGAATGCCTGAGCAGGATATGTGGCGACTTTGCCATTGCTGGCGCAGTGAATTGCCCAAATTGCATCGCCGACGAAAGGATCGACAGGTATCCTGGCAAGGTATGGTTGCGATTTGAAATAAACATCATTACCGAATTTGTCTTGTATTATATTTCCATCGCGGTCATGAATCGGCACACCTAAAGGGTCGGGTTTTACCAGGTGGATCAACTGTCTTGGATAGAGCTCGCTCTCGGCGATATTCAATTTGGTCAGTTTGACGTTGTTGCGGCCAAGAAAACTGATGCAATCAGCTTTATACTGGTTTATCGCTCCTCTGATTTCGTCGAGATTTTCCTGAAGATCGACTTCGAGAGATCTGACGAAGGAAAGTTCGGCAACGGGAACTGCGGCCAAAGCAATGACGCCGATTATCGCCACGACGATCAGCATTTCAAAAAGAGAAAAACCTTTTTGGTTCAAATTATTTCCAATCATTGGTGTTTGTCCCGTCTATGGCTGTGCCGGCCCCCGAAGAGAGCATCTGTTTTACATATGTCCCGGTATCAATGGGTCCGATTGTCGAAGGCCCGGGCGGGTTTAGAAATTTGAACCGCCAATCAGCGCCAGGATACCAGTCTTTGAATGGATGGACCGGAATGCTTCGCAGAAACGGATGATCGACGATCACTGAGGCATAAAGGCCTTTGTTGGGATCGGTCGCATAATCTCCGGTTGCTGCAGAATCCGTTGCTATGTGAACCGTGTGTGGCAGGCGCAATGGAGTCAGGTGCCAGACCGTTTCCGGGTAGCCAAATCCTTTCTCGATGGCATTCTCGATGAAAATTTTTAAGGCGGCCTTCTGAGTTGCCTTATCTGCCGGAAGGGGGTGAGCATCTTCGATCTGGCTGATTCCTCTCTGGAGAATGAAGCCCGTGTAGCCTTCCTGAAAATTTTTGATGCGGCTGCGATTGTTATCGTTGGCTTGGCAGCCATGGATTGCGGTTCTGAAATCTTCAAGATACTTTAGAAGTTTGCGCTCTTTTTCGCGTTGCTGGATGATCTTATAAACGGGAAAGGAAAGCGCAGCCATTACCGCAATGATCGTCGAAACAATCAGAATTTCAACCAGTGTCACCCCCTGGCGGGGGCGCATTGGTGTGTTCAGTTCAGGCAATTGCAACATCGGTACATCCTGTTGGTGGATCAGTTTTCGTTCATCATCGGCAGAAAGACCTCTGCGGACTTGAGTACGTCTACCGCACGCTGCAGCTGGGTATCATAGGGATTAATTACGAATTCCTGCAGTTTGCCGCGGGTAAAGCTGTCTGGCGGTTCGACAAAGCCGCTGAGTTTGTAGGTTTCAGAGGCATTGTTTTCTTTGTGAATGATGATGGTTCCGGAGCTTATTTCAACGGTGTCGCTGCTGTTGCTGAGTTTCATCAGGTAGTCCTGATCTTTCTCTACAGCGGTTTTGATTTCTTCCTGTTGTTCTTTTTCAAGTTTGGGCAATTCAACTTCGATATCCGGCTTGATACCGGTTTTGTGAATGTTAACTCCGGAAGGGGTATAATACAGGGCAGTGGTCAGAGCCATGGCCGACCCATCATTGAGGGAGATAACCGTTTGCACCGAACCCTTGCCGAAGGATTTCTTTCCGAGAAGCAGGCCGCGTTTATTGTCTTTGACCGCGCCGGCAACGATTTCTGAAGCAGAGGCTGAGCCTTCATTGATGAGGACGATCAACGGCAGCAGTGGGTGATATTTGAAAAATGAGCTATAGGTGTTTTCTTCACCGTCCCGGCCTCTGATTGAAACGATATCGCCCTTGGGGATGAACTTTCTGCCGACTTCGACGGCGGAGTTCAGCAAACCACCCGGATTGTTGCGCAGGTCGAGAATGATCGATTTCGCGCCGTTTCTTTCGAGGTCGATCAGAGCTTTTTCGAGATCTTCAGATGAAGTCTGGATGAACTGGGTGAGCCTTATGTAGCCAATGTTCGGTGAAATAACCCAATATTTAACGCTGGGCAGTTTAATGATCTGGCGTTCGATTTCGTAGTCCTGGGTGTCTTTCTGCCCTTCGCGCAAAACCGTTATCGTCACCTTGGTGCCAACCGGGCCGCGCAGAAGTTTTACCGCATCGTGCAAGGCAATGTCGATGACGTCTTTGCCGTCGATTTTGATGATCATGTCACCGGCGAGAATGCCGGCTCTGGCGGCAGGGGTGTCGTCGATGGGTGAAACGACGGTGAGCATTCGGTCCTTGATGCTGATGACGATACCAAGACCGCCGAATTCACCATGGGTTTCGACCTGCATTTCTTTATAGACCTTGGGTTCCATGAATCTGGTATAGGGATCGTCGAGTTTTTTCAACATTCCTTCAATGGCACCGTAGATCAGCTTCTGTTCGTCGATGTTTTCTTCGACGTAGTCCGATTTGATGAGCTCGAGGACCTTCCTGATCAGGTCGAGGGATTTGAAATAGGTGAGATTGGTTGAAGTTGCTGAAGCTGCAGTGTTGAACAAAAACAGCAGGAGCCCGCTTACTATAAATAAGGGCAAAACATAGCGGAAAAACTTACTTTTCATTAAAAGCTCCTTCTACTTCGTCTGGTATAAGTTAGATATTATCAATAGAATTTTATCACAACAAATTATTAAACTTCCAGCATAGATTGTTTATTGCTGATCTATTGCCGGAAGATAGTCGGCAGGGCGCTGTTTCTTGCCGCCAAACCTGATTTCAAAATGCATTCCCGGACCACCGGAAAATACCCGAGCGATTGTTTCGCCCTGATTAACGATCTGGCCAAGGCCGACCCACATTTCATCAAGGTTGGCATAGACGGTTGAGAAGCCTCGCTCGTGCCCAAGAATGATGACATTGCCCAATCCGCTTATTTCGCCCTTATAAAGGACTTTTCCGCGTCCGGCGGCAAGTATCTCAGCTTCGCCCTGCAGTTCGATGCGAAGGGCAGGCGCTTTTTCGTTACCGCTTCTGGCAAAAGTTTTTATCGATTGCCGGTTGGCCGGCCATGAAAATTTCATGACCCGCGCTGCTTCGGGGGCGTCTTCGGGGAGTTTTTGCGGTTGAACTGATTTTGGCGCGGTCTTTTTTAATTCCTGCTCAAAGGATTGATTTTTGTCTTCGCGGCCGGCTTCGATTTTGGCTATTTCTTTTTCAAGGTCGCTACGGGCACCGGCGAGTTTTTTTTCGCGGCTGACAAAAAGTTTTTTCTCGAGGACAACGGTTTTCAACATTGCCTCGAGCGAGAGGTTCTCGTTGTCGACCCGGGCTTTTTTCTGATCGAGATCCTGCTGCATGCTTGCCATTTGTTTTTCTTTTTCAACGAGCTGAGTGGAGTTTTTGACCAGGAGCTCATTTTTGTTTTTCATTTCGGTCAGCAATTCTTTGTCGTTTTCAAGAAGGTATTTCACCATCTGAAAGCGGTTTAGGAAGGAATTGAGGTTTTTTGCCGAAAAAATCGAGCCAAGCAATGTGCCCTGCTTGATTTTATGGAGCTGCACCAGTCTGGCGCGGAAACGAGTCATCAACTCGCGCATCTGTTGCTGACCCAGGGCTATTTCAGCTTCGAGCTTGCTGATCTGTTCGGCAAAATGGATTTTTTTGATGTTGATCGCCGATATCTGCTCTTTAAGATCC
>CAZTHA010000279.1:0-5835 GCA_964613435.1 uncultured bacterium | reverse complement strand
CAAACCCTGATTTCAGCCCAGAAAGCATCGGGCGAACTCAAGGACAACGCCGAAAAAGAAGCCGAACTGATTATCAAAGAAGCAGAACTGCAGTCAGAACGCATTCTTGATGAAGCCAGAACTGAATCTGAAACAATCGGTAAAGAAATTCGCGAACTGAAAAAACAAAAACGCATGCTCAAAGTTGAACTGCGAACCGTTCTCGAATCTTATCTGGCAATGGTAAATGAAGACTCGCCGGTATTTGGACGAATTTCTGAACCGGTGAGCAAAGCGGCCTGAGCCGGCAATGTCTCTACCATGCCTGAAGCAGACCAAAGATGGAGTCTGTTTTAGCGTTTATGCGGTACCACGCTCGGCAAAAACCGAGATCGTTGACTTGCATGAAGATAGGTGTAGAATAAAAGTTAAAGCCCCCCCGGTCGACGGGGAGGCTAATTCTGCTTTGATAACTGCTATTGCAAAAATATTCAGAATTCCAAAGAAATCTGTTATTCTGGATAAAGGATCCAGGGGAAAAAATAAAATGTTTCTGCTGGTTGGGTTAGATATTGCTGAAGCGAATTCGATTCTAGCCGGAATTCTTTCAGGGAAAGCGCGGTAAGACCATGAGAATTAACCGTTTACTTTGGGGCCTTTGGGGAGCGATGATCCTGTCGATGATGCTGCGCAGACAGGCCGACACCTATATGATCGTAGCTCTGATCATTTTGCCGATTCTCATTGTCCTGATCGACCTTCATGAGGAAATCACCATTCTCAAAGAAGAAAACAAGCACCAGCGCAAATTCGTCATGGATCGCTACAATATCCTTCAGGAAAAATTCAACGACATTACCAGCCAGATCGAGAAACGCCTGGTCGTCGATTTTGCTGAATTTGCCAAAAACAATCAGGTTGGCGAGCAATCTTCCCGCCCCCAGAACCCTGACACGACAAATAGATCCACCCGCCGAAAAAAGAAGCGCAAAAACCTGCGCACGCCTGAAACTCAGCCACCAGTAGATTTTCAGGATCTTAATTCCGCCAAAATAACCGATAACCAAACCGACTCGAATAACGAAGAAGATTTTGAAGATATTTGAGGAAAAATCAGCGATTTTTGCTGATTTTTCAGCACCAGCAAAAAGGCCAAACGGCAAATCCCGCTTTTAACAAGGATTTCAGACCACCCTTCCGGAAGGTACGCATTTTGCATATAATTACCTCATAAGTTAAGTGAGGAATGAGCAGAATGAAAGCAAATCGTATAAAAGTATTGAGTTTAGCCGCTGTTTTTCTACTCAGTTCAGCCAGCCTGTTCGCCTGGGGCAGCCGAACCCACATGAAAATAGTTTCCGATGCCTACCATATAATGCCAAAAGCATTCAGGGAATATCTCGGCGAAGTTTCGAAACCAACAGTCAAGAAACCGGCGCTGAGAGGTCTTACCAACGCCTCGGTCGAACCTGATCGCGTATTGAAAGACTTTCACAATCACATTTTTCATATTCAGGGCTACAACATGGGCAAAGGCCCATTCCATATCGAAGATCTGGTAAATCAGACCGCTGAGCTAATCGAAAAAAACAAAAGCAAAAAAGACATCATTCAAAAGCTTGGCTGGATCGGCCACTATGCCGCCGACCTGGTTCAACCGCTGCATACCGGCGTAAGTCTCGACGAAAATATTGAAGAAAAAAGTTATCACGCAGCTACCGAAAAAGACGCCGACCGTCATGTAATGGAATTCGGAGTCAGTTTCGACGGCTGCACCAATGTTAAGAGAGTCAGCGCCCGCATGATTTATGAAGCCCTGTGGGCCAATCAATACTACGAAGAACTTGAACAGGCTTACACCTCTGGCAAGCGCTATGAACAAGCGAAAAAGACGATCGGCATGTGCTATTCCCGTGCAGTAAACAATGTCGTCGATCTGTGGTACAGCATCTGGATCAAAAGCGGCCACAAACCCGGCCCCAACGACGCTAAACCCAAGTATTACCCTCCGGCACAAAAAATCAGATAATCAGAACTCTACCAGACCCCGGGCTCATCAGGAACCCGGGGTTTGTTATTTTCAGCAACTTTGAACAGAAGCACAATTTATGCTATTTTAGGCGCAAAATTAAAATCAGGGAGAAATTATGAGCGAGAAAGCAGGGCTTTCACCAAAAGCCTACGAAGTTTGTGACGGCAAGGATTATCCCAGTTTTGTCGACCCGGGAATGAGCCCGGCCGAGTTTACCCTCAAAGCGGTGGTTATCGGCATGCTCATCGGCGGCGTTTTTGGCGCAGCCAATGCTTATCTTGGCCTGAAAGTCGGCTTGACCGTTTCCGCATCGATTCCAGCTGCGGTTATGGCGGTAGCAATTTTCAGGATATTCTTCAAAGACGGAACCATTCTCGAAACGAACATGGTACAAACCGTCGGTTCGGCAGGAGAATCGCTGGCAGCCGGGGTTATATTTACCATTCCCGCTCTATTCATCTGGGGTATGGAGCCATCGAAGCTGGAAATTACCGTTATCGCAGTAATCGGCGGTTTGATGGGCGTTCTTTTCATGATTCCGCTGCGCAAGTTTCTCATCGTTCAGGAACACGGCAAACTGCCCTACCCTGAAGGAACCGCCTGTGCTGAAGTTCTCGTTGCCGGCCAGGGTGATCTGTCCAAAGCCAAAACACTGTTTCAGGGCATGGGCATCGGAGCCATCTACCAGGCCCTGATGCACAGTCGTCTTTTCGGCCTCTGGAGCAAAGAGCCATCTACGCACATTCCCGGCTTCAGGGGCGCTGAAGTAGGCGCAGAAGTAACCCCCGAGCTGCTGGGTGTCGGCTATATCATCGGCCCGCAGATATCGGCAATCATGCTTAGCGGTGGTGCGCTTGGCTGGCTGGTGCTGATTCCCCTGATCTACCTTTTCGGCGACGGGGTTGCCGCTCCGATCTACCCGGAAACATCGACGCTGATCGCCAACATGGAGCCCGGCCTGATCTGGTCGCGCTATATCAGATACATCGGGGCCGGTGGCGTGGCTTTTGCCGGTATTTTCTCGCTAATCAAGTCGATTCCGATTATCCTTTCAAGCTTCAAAGCCGGCTTTTCATCGCTTGGCAAGAATACCGCCGCCGCCGACGAGCCGCGCACGCAGCAGGATCTGCCGATGAAAACCATTTTAATCGGTTCGGCCATACTTATCGTTCTGATTACTTTCGTCCTCAAGGGCTACATTTTTGCCGAGATGTCGACTTCTATTGGAGCAGGTTTTCTGATCGTTCTCTTCGGCTTCTTCTTCGTAACAGTATCTTCGCGCATCGTCGGTCTGCTCGGTTCTTCATCGAACCCGATTTCGGGAATGACTATCGCGACCCTGCTGCTGACCTGTGTCATATTCATTCTGGCCGGGCTGGCAGGCATGCCCAACGTGAAAATCGCGGTGCTGACGGTCGGTGCCTTCGTATGTATCGCCGCGGCGATTGCCGGTGATACTTCTCAGGATCTTAAAACCGGCTTTCTCATCGGCGCGACCCCAAAATATCAGCAGATCGGTGAATTTTTCGGAGTAATTGCTTCGGGCCTGACCATGGGCTTCGTCATGTATCTGTTGAAAGATGCGATAACCACTGGGGAATTGCCGGCTCCACAGGCAAATTTGATGAAACTGGTTATCGATGGAGTAATTGGCGGAAGCCTGCCATGGAACCTGGTATTCTGCGGCGTTTTCATCGCCATCTGTGTTGAGCTGCTCGGCATCAATTCGCTGGCTTTTGCAGTTGGTCTGTATCTGCCCCTTTCGCTTTCGGTGCCGATCATGGCCGGTGGCATCATCAGATGGCTGCTCGAACTTAAAAAGAACGACCCGAAACTCGAAGAAAAAAGAGAAACCGGCGTACTATACTCTTCTGGTCTGATCGCCGGCGCAGCTCTTACCGGGGTATTGATAATGGTGTTGATCGGCTTTGCCGAAGCGCGCCCGGGCCTGCTGGAAGGAATAAGCAAACCCGGCCTGCACATCGTTTCCAATAGCGTAATTCTACAGGAAATCAACGGACAACCGGCAATAGGTCGCTATTACAAAGTTTCTCCAGCCGAATTCGCCGACACATCAGATATGGTTGACCAGCTTTCAAAAGGCAAAGCGCAACTGCGCACCCTAAAAGCGGCGGCGGCACCAGATGCGCAGACGATAAGCGAGCTTGAAACCAGGTTGAGCCTGTTGAGTCAGGAGTTGCAAAAAGCCAAAAGCAAGACGCTGATGGCAAAGTTTCTTGTCGATGGCAGCCCGGTCAGCCAGGAGCTGACCCTTGGCAAATGGGACAAGCTTTATCTCAGTGCCGATCAGGGCAAAATCAAAGCTTCGGGTGCTACTGCCAATCACAACGCTTATGGGGTTGTGGCATTTTTGCTGCTCTGCGCAACTCTGGCCTACTTTGCCATGCGCAAACCGCCTGAAAACAACAAATAATGCATTGAATTCATCAAAACAGGCTGCCGAAACGGCAGCCTGTTTTTTTTGCCGAAAAAACCGCAGAACAGAGGCATGCGGCGCCAAATTGACAAAATTCTTAAACTAAATCTGCCTTTTGCAGGTATAATAAGAAAAAATGCCGGAGGTGGGCATATGTTGAAAAGATTCTTTCTGGGAATGGCAATAGTACTGTACATTTTGGCAAGCTCGACTGCGCATGCGTCGCCATTTACCGAAGATCCAATCACGGTTCCGGCAAATACCCAGAGCGAGCAGGTTAGCGAAGAAATCGTCTCTGACGATGCTGAAGCTGAAGTTGCTGCCGAGAACCCCGCCGCAGATACGGCAACCTTCACCAGATCTTTGTGGAAAGACCTGCACAAACTCTATGGCACGCTGGGAAAAAGAATCGGCAAGCGGGTTAAAAAGCAGGATCAAGCAGCTGAGCACCATTTAAACGGTTACGACGATCTCGAAATCGATATCGACGGCGACAATTATTGCGGACAGTTTGCCATGAGCACGCTTCTCAATGGCATGGGCATCGAAACCGACCCCCAGGAAGTCTACCAGGATACCAATCCGGGCGGTATTTTTACTGCGCCCCCGATCATCGTCGAGCATCTGCGCAAAAAGGGCGTCGATGCGAGAATGAAAAACAAGGCCAAAGTCAGCGATATATGCAAGCGCATCGATGAAGGCCGGCCGGTCATCGTTCTCGTCGACTCCGGCGACGGCGTGCCGCACTGGATATGCATCACCGGTTACGACACCGACGAAAACGGCAAAGTCGTGTCATTGCGCATGCGCGATTCATACTGGGGAACCGACGGCCCGCACACCATGCCGATCGACGAATTTGAAAAGGCCTGGAAATCACCGTTCGGCGATAGCGTCCTTGGCGGACTGGTTTCATACGAAAACGTTTTGATCGACAATCATGGCACATGCAAACCGGGTTCGAGCATTTACCCCGGCACCTTCGGCACGGCGACCGAAGACAACATGGCTTCGGGAATCAACGACGTGGTAACCGGCTGGAAAAATCATTCGGTTGGCCAGGTAATCGGCGGAGCCAGCAAACTCGTTCTCGGCCTTCCCGGCGCTCTGGTCGGCGTGGCTTCGAACTTTGCCAACAGTGTTTCCGACAAAATGATCAGCAGCGGCCAGGATCGCTGGAATCAGGGCGGATTCTGGAACCGGGTTGCAGGCGGCGCGGCAATAGCCGGTGGGCACGTTACCGGAGCTCTGGCAGATACCGGCAAAGCAATAGCCGATGTCTGGTCGAGTGGCGCTTCAATTATCGGTCAGGGCATCAAACGTCTCGGCTCGTTCTTTTCTTAACTCGCCGGTTTAGACAATTTCAGCAAAAGAGAGGTAGCCATTT
>CAZTHA010000278.1:0-5870 GCA_964613435.1 uncultured bacterium | reverse complement strand
AGGTCGGCATGCTTTCAGACCAGACCGAGGGCAAAAATCTGCTCAGCAGCAAATATCACGAGGCCGTAGCCGCGGCAATAACCAATGGCGTTGTCGATTTTTTCAACGGCATCGTTATCAAACCTTGAGGAGGTGGTCATGGCTTCAGGAAAAAAGAATGCACGCAACCAGGAAACGATAATATTCATTCTCATGGGGCTGATCATTATCGGTTTGATCATTTCCGGGTATTTTCTCTTTGTAAAAAAAATCCTTCCGGAGCTCTCGGCAACGGATCAAAAACCGGGGGCCTTAGTCAGTAACGAAAAAACAGCACCTGCCGATGAAACACCGGCATTTATTCCCGATGAAGAAGCGCAAATGCTAACCTTGTATTTCCCACAAAAAGACAAGGATAACTTTCGCGGGGAAATCCGCAAGGTTTTTCGTCGAAAAATGCTTACCGCTCAGGCGACACAGATCATCGAAGAGCTATTAAAAGGGCCTTCAAGCAAGGATCTTTATTCGGCAATCCCGGCAAAAACCAAGCTCAGAGGACTCTTTTTCGACTCCGGCACTTTTATTGTCGACCTTAGCAGAGATTTTTCCGAATGCAAAATGCTTGGCGCGACCGAACAGGTTCTGGCGGTTTATTCTCTGGTTAACTCTTTGACCGAGATAGACCCCAAGGCAAAAGTTAAGATCCTTCTAAACGGCAGTGAGCAGGTAGATGAAGCTGGTCACATAGATCTTTCGCAGCCGCTGACCCGACTACAGGAAATGATTGTAGAATAAAAAAGATCAGCCAGTAAAACTCTAAAATAAAAAAGGCTCAGATTCTGAGCCTTTTTTATTATCCACCAAAACTGTAGCTTGCCGGGGGATGAATCCCGCAGTAGACTTTCATGCCATAGGGGCTTTGATCTACCATGAAGTAGATTCCTCCCGATGGGCACTGAGGAATTCGCTTGTTGCCCAGATAGGGCTTAAGGTGTTCCAAAAAATCCTGTGCCGGCGGATATGCCTTGTTTTCAATGTTGTACAATTCGACGGTGCGTGTCAAAAGTGCCGAATATTCCCAGCATTTTGCTTCGCGTGCCCTGTCGCGTACCTTGCGAAAATGGGGCATAGCAATCGCTGCCAAAATCCCGATAATGGCGACAACGATCATCAATTCAACAAGTGTAAACCCATTTTTTTTTCTTTTCATATTGTTTTCCTACCCAAATTATAACTCTGCAAGAAATATTTTGCAAATTAATTATTAATGTTTTAAGATAAGGGTAAGATTATAGTCTAATTTTAAGGATAGCTCTTCTTACCATGTTAAAAAGAAAACTGTTGTTTGTCTTAGTGCTTTTAGCCGCACTAGCAACCGGTTGTGTGCCGGTAAAATTTCAATTCGACCAGGAGTTTGGCGAGTCCGGGTCCTCGAGGGGCCAATTTCTAAGTGCCACCAACCTTGATTTAACCAAAGATGGCAATCTTGTCGTCGGTGACAATGGCAACAGCCGTTATCAAATCATTCGTCCGGACGGTACCGTCAAATTAACCGCCGGAGAAGCCGGCAGAGATGGTTACAAACTCCTCGGTATGGGGGGGATAGGAGTCAACCACCTGACAGGCGACGTTTGGGTCTGTGACCAGCGTGGCAACAAACTTGTCAGATTCGACCCGACCGGTGACCCGAATCTCAAAGTTACTGCCCAGGTGAAATACCCCATGGATGTAGCGATAGATCGAGACGGCTCGGCCTATGTCATCATGGCCAAGAACCCCAAGATACACAAGTATTCACCCGAAGGAAACTATGTCGAAGCTATCGGTGGTACCGGTAAAACGGCTTTGATTTTCCCAACCTCGATTATTATCAATAGCGGACATATTTTCATTTCCGATTTTGGTGGACGAAGAGTCCTCAAGCTCGATATGAAGGGGAATCTGGTAAAAGAATATAAAGAAAAAGGCGAATATGAAGAAATGAAGGGCCCGTCGAGCGTACACATCGATGATCAGGGCAATCTTTTCGTTCTCGACCTCGGCGAAGTGCCGGTCGTGCAACTCTCACCCGAAGGACAATTAATCTCCAAGATCGGGGAATTTGGTAACGACAGTGGCAAATTCATCTACCCGGTTGGTGTAATCGCCAAATCTAAAGACGAGATTTTCATTCTCGACAACAGTCGAAACAAAATACTCAAGTTCAAACAAAAACCCGAATAATTAAGACAAGCTGCCGCCATGAAGATCGTGAAAATCATTATCTACATGGCGGTTTTTATTTTTCTGACAATTGCCGGATTTGCCGGTGGCAGCTTTATTTGGCTCCGTGACATGTCATTACCGCCGGTTGATCGCAGCGATTGCCGGATTTTCATTGAACCTGGTGCCAACACCAGGCAGATTGCGCAAATTTTAAAAAGCAACAAAATCATTCGCAGTGCATTCCTTTTTCGACTTTATATTAGATTCTTAGCGGTTGACCAACGTCTTCGGCCAGGGTCGTATTTTTTCAGTGCCGGCGAGAGCCTTGAGCAGGTAATTTTCAAATTACTCCAGGGAACCATGAAAACCGTTCCGGTTACTATCCCGGAGGGGACAACCAATCGCCAGGTCGCTGATTTACTTGAATACGCCGGAATCTGTACAAGCAAAGAATTTCTGGACGCCTGCAGCGACCCTCAATTAATTGGCCGGGTATTTTCAGACTGGGAATTGATACCTGCTGGCGAGGGCCTGTTGTTCCCGGACACTTATAATTTTAACCGACCAACACCAGCTCCAAAAGTTGCCGAACGCATGTTTCGCCTGACCAGATTTCAGTTAGACGCTATTTTCGGTCCAAAACTTAGCACCGGTTTAAGTCAGTATGAAGGCTGTATTCTTGCCTCGATTATTGAAAAAGAAGCTGCAGTTGACAGTGAAAGGTCGATGATTGCTTCAGTATTTTACAACCGCTTGCGAAAAGGAATAAAACTCGAATCCTGTGCTACCGTACTTTATGCACATGGAAAGCATAAAGAGCGACTTTTGTTTGAAGACCTGAAAATTGACTCACCCTTCAACACTTATCTTAATGCGGGCCTGCCCCCTACTCCAATAGCCAATTTTGGGGCAAGCTCAATGCGGGCAGTTGCCCATCCGGAGCAAACCGACTATCTTTATTTTGTCTCTGATGGTAATGGCGGACACCGCTTTTCAAAAACCTTGAAAGATCACAATCGCAATGCGAACCAGTTTTTCAAGGAGCGAAAAAGGAAAAACAAATGAAAAAGCTTGGCCTAATAACCCTTATTCTTCTTCTGTGCAATGCTTTCTCGATCAGCGCAAGCCCGATGCGCATCATTTCTCTGGTTCCTTCACAAACCGAGATGCTCTTCGAACTCGGTTATGGCGACCAGGTTGTCGGGATTTCAGATTATTGTAATTACCCGGCCGAAGCTGAAAAAATAACCAAAATTGGTGGACTCGATCTCAATGTTGAAAAGATCATGTCATTGAAACCCAATATGGTACTCGACCTCAACGCAATGCACAGAAAATATCAGCTTCTCTTTTCTCAGCTTGGCTTGAATTACGTCAATTTCAATGTCAACAATCTCGAAGAAATTGGTCAGATGGCAGAGAAAATAGCCAGTATCATTGGCCCCACCGAAAAGAGCAAGTCCTTTTCGTCTACCTGGCAGGTTCGTTTAAAAGAGCTGGCAATAAGCAATTCCAATTATCGCCCCCGGGTCTATCTGGAAATATGGGATGCCCCGATGCAGGCGGCCGGACCAAAGAGTTTCATGGGTGAAATGCTCAGAAGTTGCGGCGGTCAGAATATTATCAGCGAGCCGATCGATTACCCGGTGATGAATTCCGAACAGGTTATTGCCGCAGATCCCGAAGTAATTTTTGTCGCCTACCCCCACCCAAACCTTGATCAAATAAAAAGCAGGCCTGGATGGAGCAACGTCAGCGCCATAAAAAAGAACCGAATTCATGCACTTAATCAGGATCTTTTCGTAAGACCCGGCCCGCGCAATCTGCAGGCATTGAAAATTCTACAAGACCTTATTCAGAAGGTTAAATAGAGGATTTATCATGAAGAAATTTTTACTTCTGCTGGTTTTTCTATTGCCGTTGAATTGGCTTTCCGCAGCGACTCCCGACAATTCAAGGATGTGGGCTTCTCTTAGCGTTGCTTCGGACACGGCCAGTTTTAGAATTAACCTTCCGGAAAATGGCTGCGTTGCCATTCTCGCGGCAATCCCCGGCAAAAACCAATTCGACCGAATCTGGGGACCGAGATATATGCGCAAGGGAACTTACCAGCTGAAATTTCCGGCCGGTAGAGTTCAAAACCGCAAAGGTAAAATCGAACTTTTCAACATCGAGGTTACGGCAAAAGCAACGGTTGGCACCAGAGGTAACGGTGAAAGACAGTTCAATCTGCCCATGGGTATCGACCTCGACCCGACCAGAAAAGAGATACTGGTCGCAGACACCGGCAATGACAGAATAGTAAGGCTTTCAATGGATGGCAGATTCATTTCGCAGCACGGCGGTTTCGGTCTGACTTTCGGCGATCGATCAGAAGAACGGGAAGACAGCTTGGACGAGCCTTATGATGTAACTACCGGCGGTTTTTCTGATTTTTATGTCGCCGACCAGAACAATGACCGAATATGCATTTTCGATTCATACCAGAGCTATCGGGGCACCCTTTATCCACCAGCGAATGACCGGCGCCAAAGACTTGACCGGCCAAGAGGACTGAAACTCGACACGGAAAACAATGTTTGGGTGGTAGATGGTCGCGCTGACAGGGTTTACAAAATTACCACCACCGGCGACAAATTATTTGAGGTTGGCGGTTTTGGCTACAGCTCTCAACAGCTTCGAGATCCAACCCAGATTGCCATTTCCAATCTGGGCGAAATTTACATTGCTGACCGGGGCAAAGGTAGAATCGCGGTTTTTGATCGACTCGGCTCGTTCCAGCGAGAAATGAAAGATCACCTCAAAACGCCGACAGGAGTTGCCATCGATCCGGACGGCCTGATCATCGTCTGTGACGACACGACCAATGAGCTTGGAATATACACGCCCAAAGGCGTTCGACTTGATTACATAGACCGTTGCCATGAAGGCAGTCCTTTTCGCCGTCCATCCGACCTGAGTGTTTCTGAAGATTGCATTTTTCTGCTCGATTCCGGCAACCACCGAATAGTTTCGTTCGAACGGCGAAAAACAGGAAGCGCGGTGGCTTGGCAAGCAGACGGAGCTATGATAGAATAACCGGACAAATTAACTGCAGGAGCGCAAACTTTTGATTAACAGCAGATTTCGCTTTTTCATTTGCTTTTTCATAGCCGTTTCTTTACTTTTCAGCCTGACAGGCTGCAAGAAAAGGCGATCTTCGAAAAAGGTCGACACAGTCAAGCTTCCGGAGAACATTCGGGCGATTAGCGTTGAACAACTCATGCCAAAAGCCACCAAGGTTACCGGCAAATTCAAAAATGAGATTCCCGAAAGCGTAAAAGACGAATATATGTATGGAACCCTCGCCGGACAGTATGGAAAGGTCGACACTGCCCGTAAGCACCTTTTGGCGGCTATTCGCAAAGAGCCCAAATTTGTCGATGCGCACCATAACCTTGGACTTGCCTATTACAAGCAGGGACAAATCGAAAAAGCCATCGAAGAATGGAAAATTACCCTCGAGCTTGCACCTTCTTACGCTGAAACCTATTACAACCTGGCCATTTTCATGTTCGATCTGCGCCGCGAAGAAGACGCTCTCAGATTGCTTGAAACATGCACAAAATATGAGCCTTTTCATTTGAAGGCCAGATACGCTCTTGGCAAGATTGCCCAGCGCAAGGGCAAAAACAAGGAAGCGATCA
>CAZTHA010000277.1:0-5895 GCA_964613435.1 uncultured bacterium | reverse complement strand
GCCCAGTCGGCAAAAACGCTGGTCGAATCGGTTCCAAACGGAGTCAGAACCGCATCGATGGCTTTCATACCGCCTTCGCGATTGCGAATGATATTGCGCAGAAAATTGGAAGTGTTTGAACCACCGTATTTTTCGACGAGGTAAAACATCCACAGAAATGATGCACCATAGTTAGCAAAAGGATTTGGCCCAAGCCATACTTCGGAAATTCGGTTTTCAGCCAGAATCGTATCCGGGAACTTGATGAATTCATCAAGGTTGCTGGTATATTTACCGTTGAAGAGATATTGCCCATATTGAGTCAGAGCTTCTTCGAGCCATCTCTCCATACCGTAAAGCTGACCGTCTTCGACCCAGTAACCTTCGTTGAAGATGATCATGTGCACGAATTCGTGGGCAACCGTACCAAGTGTATCGGAAGTTGCCATCGAGAAACTTGGGAACATATCGATGTTCAGCAGTTCCTTTTCGTTACTCATCGATTGTGAAGTTCTCGGGAACTGATTGCCAGCCCAGAAATAACCTCTGAAGCTGCCTGAACCATCGCGAATATCATCGAGCAGAATGAAAATCTTCGGATCGCCATCGATATCGGGTTCGATACCGAAAGTTTCACGCATTTTCGGGTAAATCAGACCATCAAAATTATCGGCCAGTTCCTTCAGCTTGAGTCGGGCAAGACTTTTGTCGGCACCGAGAATGAACCTGGGCTCAAGCACAGAACCATTGGCGTCGGGCGCATAATAGTATGGTCCGTTGGAAAATGCCACCGAATCGGGCCAATAAAGTCCCCAGGCTGCCTGGGCTGCCGGTGTCTGGTCTTCAGTTGAAGAAAGACCTCGTGGCAGAGTCGGAAAATACATTACCGGAACGAAAATGTAGCAATGAGTGCCAATATAACGCAATACCGCGCTCGGATAATGATTGTTGCCATCGATGTCATATATTTCACCGGCCCAGTCGTTTCCGAAACTTGAAACACCGTCGTCGGCATCGGGATTACCGTTTGTGCCTGGCCATTGCCCGCCATCATGATAGAGATTGCTCAAACCATAACCATTTGAAGTCGAAAATGGCACCTGAGCCACATCAATATCTGCAGCGGAAAAGTTTCTACCACCCACAACCGCACGAATACTGGCTTTAACTCCATCACCAAGAGGCAACTCCTGAGAAAGCAAAGGCGCATTGACAAAAGGACCAGGATCAGCTTCGAAACCAAGCTTTTTGGCCTGTTGTGCTTGCTGGACTGCGATTTCACCTATGGCGGGAGGAACAATGTTCTCAAGAGCCATAGCAATCTGAGTGGTAAAAACCAGCCCCAGTATCAAGATTAAAAACCTGCGGTTAAACGTTCTGTTCGCCTTTTTCATGCATTCCCCTGTCTTTCGTGGGATTTAGGTAGAATATTATTCCTTCTCATCATCGGCACTCCGGCTGAATTTTTTTAGACGCTATTTTTTTGTCTATTCGGGCGCTACTTTTACTCTGATTATTGGCGGCGTGGTACCTTGTGAGAATCCTTTGATGTCTGTATAATTAGATAAAATACCCTTGGCTCGGAGGCACTAAATGAAAAGATTCAGGTCAGCAAAGATAACGTTCATCGTCTTGCTTGCGTTTTTCTGGTCCAACGTTGTTTTCGCCACCGGGTCATTCGTTTCGACAGCCGAGGGGATTCGTTACGTCGTCAAGGATGAAACAGGGACAGTAAAACAGGTAGTTACTCCTGAATTCGACCCAACAACCGGGCAATACAAGGTTAAGGACAACAACAACCGGGTGGTTGCCACCCAGTATTTGCCGCAGGAAGCGGCAATGCAAAACTTCAAGATTGTCACTCCGGTTGAGGGAACATCCCATTCAGTAACCACCAAAGACTTCATGCGCAACACAGTTCCCGTGCTGAAAACCCTTTCGAGCAAAGACCCACGATATGTTCAGCTTAAAAGCTATATCGAGAGCAACCCGGGTTTGCGACAAACAGTTGCGATGCAGGTCGAAGCCAGAAATTACAAAATCAATCAGATTCAGAAAGATGTGGCCGCCGGAACCAAGGATGCGGCATTCGCCCAATGGTTGACCAATGATCTCAAAAAGCCCGTTTATCTTGAAGTCGGCAATTCAGGCGGAATCTATCACGACCCACGCGGTTTTGTAATGGCGGAACAAGCCGGCAACGGCCAGATTGCCTACCGTGACAACTCCCACGTAAATCGTCTGGTAGTTCCCCCCAACAGCGAAGTATTCAACGGCGGCATGCAGGACCCCTCCGCTGCTTCAGTCATGGCCCATGAAGTTGGACACATGATCATGGACCAGCTTTATGAACGCCCCAATTATCCTAAGACCTCTTACTATGGCGCCCATTCGAAAAATTCAGCAACCGACGAAGGCTTTGCCCTTTCCGAAGGTTGGGCTGAAGCAATAGAAGCTCTGTCGACCAAAGAGTATCATAACAGTGAAAATGCATCCTGGCGTATCAAGACCCACAAAAACATTGCTGAAAACAAATACATTTTTGAAAATATGGGCGTTACCACCGGCCCCAATGACGGCATAATCAAAACCGGCTCAGCCATGCTTTCAACCGAGGGTGTCAACGCATCTCTGTTCTATGACATTTTAAACAATGGCCGAATTCAGGCCCCATACGAAAAAATAATCAAGGTTTTTGAATCATCGAAACCGCAGACCTATCGTGATTTTGTCGACAATTATATCCAGCAATTTCCTGAAGATCGCAGTCAGATGATCAAACAGTTCCTCGACAACACCAAATTTGCAACCGTCGACAGTAATGCCGGAACCAGATACAAAGACCTTCACGATGCTCAGCAGGCCTATCTGAATGCAACCGATTCGGCCAGCAAGGCCCAACTCAAGGCCCAATACGATGCCAAACTTTCCGAATACAAACAATGGCAGGAAAAACTCTACAAACAGGCTGTCGTCGAAGGAAAAGTTGATGGCGCCATCGACGGTACCCGGGCTTACTCCGATGAAACCTCGCAACAGTACCGTTCCCTGCGGCTGAGTGAAACGCTTATAAAAAGCAAAAAGGCCCTTGGCGTCGGTTTGAAAAATGCCGCCAATTCAATTAAAGACTCTTTCAGCGTAAAAAACCTGGCAATGACGGCCGGAACCTCAATTGCCATAAACCTCGCCAGTCAGCTTATGAATGGCGAAAAGCCCAGTTTGAAAACCGCGGTAAAATCCGTCGCCTCATTGCAGTTCGTTGGCAATGTCGTCGGCTCAACTCTTGGCGCCGCCGCCGGTCAGGTTGTTACCCCACTGATTCAAACCTTCGTTCCGATACCCATCGTCGGCACAATTGCCGGAGCACTTATTCCAACCATGACCGCTCTGGTGGGCGGTTCTCTGGGCGGCAATCTTGGCTCGGGAATGAGCTTCAAGGATGCCCTGAAATCACTCGACCCGGTTGCCATAGCCGGTCAGGCCGTCGGCTCGACCCTCGGCGCCATGCTCGGATCGATGATTCCAATACCAGTCGTAGGAACGATGCTCGGCAGCATTGTCGGCGGGATCATTGGTGAAAAGATTTTTGGCGGCATTGCCAAATTGTTTGGCTACAAGAAAAAGCAGGTTACCCAGGCCGCAAAGGAAGTTGAGCCACAGCCGGTTTATCTGTCCAATTATCAGGCTGCTGACCAGATGACCTTGCCGACAAAGATCAGTAATAACCAGAGCAGCGCCCGAACTTCCGATCCTTATGGTGTGAGGCTTTCAGATAAGATCGACAGTATTCCGTACAGCAAAATGCATCCGAACCTCAAAAAAGTAAAAGATATTTACGAAGCGGCATACAAAGCTTATGTAAGAGCATTGACCAGCGGCAATCAGACTCTGGCTGAAGAAAAGCTTGCAGAATTTCAAAAACAGAAAGCCAGATATCAACGGGCTATCGGCGCCTATAAAAAGTAATTCACGAAATTATATCAGCGCAAAACCGCTACTTTTGCGCTGGTTTTAAATTTTCCCCGGTCGGTAACGATTCTGGTTTTTGCCAGATATACGCCGCTGCTTACTTTGCGACCGGTCAAGTTTCTACTGTCCCAGGCAGCTTCAATGAGATCGGCAGCGCTCTGGGCCGATTCAAGCTCAGCAACCAGATCGCCGGAGCAATCATAAATTCTGGTTCGGGCAGAAAGCAGGTTAATCGCTGATGAAAAGCGATGCAACAACCGACAGCGCCCCACGCATGGATTTGGGAAAACCTCGGCACTTTTAAGGACAACTGGGCCAGATAGAGATTGAAGACGGGTCGTTTCAACCCGGTTCCCAGCCCGATCAGCAAAACTGATTCGAAAGAGTTTTTCGCCGGAAGCAAAATTCGGCAAGGCAAAAACAAAGCTGTCGGCCCCGCTTTTTACCGGGAAAATCTGCCCGTAGCCCTCGATGCTGACCTTAAGCTGATCCCTGTCTATTCCGGAAAAGTCATCCCCTAGTTTGAGCTCGATCCCTGGGGCCCTTTCACTACCAACCAACGCGAAGCTTTCGACAATCGGCGGATTCTGGTCGCGCATCAGCGCATATCTTCCCGAACCGGAGATTTTTGCCAGGAGTTGCGAAGCAGTTTTTTCAACCGGCTGCCAGTCGACACATTCATGCCATGAGCCAATCCTGGCCAAACCCACACTGACAGAGTCTTCAACATCTGCAAAAATCATTGTCGCAGCGGCATTGGTTGAATTAACAATGTTGAACGGGCCGGCTAGAAGCCCTTTTTCGGCAAGACCAATGCTGGCCGCTTCATCAACGAGCATTGCCGCAGCATCGATCGTTGAATCGCTTGATTGCACCATCAGGGCGACATCTCCTTGTGCACTCCGGGCAATTTCATTGCCACGAATTCTCACCGCAGAAAAACTAAACGAGCAGGAATCTTCGCCGGCATAGCAGGTGGCCTGGCCGCGCCCGTTTCCCGGTAGCCGATAATGAGCGGCAAAAACGTTTCTGCTGGCGTCAATTGGTATGAAATCAGGACTATCAATGAGGTTGTTCAGAGAAATTTTCAGGGTCGGTGTTGCCAAAAGAGGCTGTTGAACCGACCTGAGGAAAATTATGAACTGGTCTGAAAAAGCAGGATTGGCGACAGGATACATTAAAAGACCATTTGAAACAGTTGCAAAAGAATAATTGAGCTCTTCATCGCCGGTGAACTCTGACTTAACTGCTACCGGCAGCAAAAAGGCCCTCTGCGCATCAGTGAGATCGAGATCGATCAGTTTTTCCTGCCCTTCGCCCGCAGGCAGACTGATGCGCCTGGCCATACCCGTCTTCTCTACTACCACCAGCGCAGGGGTCATGCCTTCAGCAAAGGCGAATTTTATTCTAACCGCAGCTTCACCACGAATTTCTTCGAGATTTATCGTATTGGGAATGGACAGGCCTTCGCCGCCGATGAACGAACTTGCTTCACGGGCATAAAAATGGCTTACGTGCCTTATTGGCAGCTGGCTGATTTTAGCCTGCTTAAAAACCGGTAAGGTTGAAAAATGCCACAGGCCGGAATTGAGCTCGGGGTCGTTGAGATAACAGGCCATTGACCAGTTCTGAAAAACTTGCGTAAGCCCGGTATCATAGCTTTGGAGAAATTCATCAAGACCAACTGCCCCGGCAGAAGCCGTATCGATTAGTCGGCGACAGAATCCCTGCTGTTCGACGGTAGTTTTACCGCCGACCTTTTCAACCATATAGGTAGTAAAGAGAAAAGAAGCACCGTACTGGCGAAACAGCTTGTCTTCTTTAAACCAGCTGTTACTGGAACTGCTGAAAAGATTTACCTGGGGGTCTTCGATGAATTTTTCGTAATGTGGGCTGGGCGGAATACAAATGCTACTTTCACCGACCCTTCCCGAAAAGAGAAATTCG
>CAZTHA010000276.1:0-5955 GCA_964613435.1 uncultured bacterium | reverse complement strand
TACGATTTAATTTAAGGAGCAAGGCAGAATTATGGTCACAAAGCAACAGCCTGTAACCAGGAAGTTTCTGATGGCGAAAGATCGGATATTCGACAATATCCCAAATCTGATCGACATCCAGCTGAAATCTTTTGAATGGTTTCTCCAGGCCAGCAGGGATCCTGGCAAAAGAGATAAACAAGGCCTGGAAGAAGTGTTCAGAGAAGTATTTCCAATTCAGGATTACGTAGGTAATCTCTGCCTTGAATACAATGATTATAGCCTGGGTTTGCCGATGTGCAAGAATTGTCCCCAGGTAAAACTGCGCAAAAAATGTCTCTTCGATGACTGCAGTTTTATTGAAAAGGAATGCGAAATCGCTTTCATCGGCGACACTCCGTTCAGGGTCAAGCACAGCCCTGACCAGTGCCGCAAAAGAGACCTTACTTATTCAATTCCTTTGAATATACGCGTGCAGTTGATCATGCAGCAAACCGGTGAAGTAAAAGAACAGGAAATCTTTTTGGTTAACCTGCCGTGCATGACCGAGCGCGGAACTTTCATCATCAATGGTGCTGAACGCGTAGTCGTCAGTCAGCTGCATCGTTCCCCCGGCGTTTATTACAGTTTCAACCGCGCCAAAAAAATGTATTCTGCCAAAATCGTTCCTTATCGTGGAGCCTGGATGGAATTCGAACTCGACCTGATGAAAGACGCAGTCTTCGTCAGACTCGATCGTAAAAGAAAAATTCCGATTACATCTTTCCTGCGTTCGCTGGGTTATGCAGATGACGAAAGCATTCTCGAACTCTTCGATAACAACGAAACTATCGCCAGTTCGCTTAAATTCGACAAACAGGCGGTTAGTAAGGCTGAAGGTCCCGATAAGGTTTCCAAAGCCGTTACCGATTCACTGAAGGCTATTTTCAGCAAGCTGAGACAGGGCGATCTTTTTGTTGAAGAAAACGCCAGAGCTTTGATCAGAAGCCTTTTCTTCGATCCCAAAAAATATGACCTTGGCGACGTAGGACGCTACAAAATCGACAAAAAACTGCGTCTTATCGATCGTCTTTCTGAACAAATAGCCTTTAAAGACATTATCAACCCGGCCAACAAAGAGCTGATGGTTGAAGGTGGCAAAAGAATTCGCAAGAATATTGCCGCCCAGCTTGAATCTATGCGCATCCCGGCTTTCATCCGCATCGGCGAAGAAAACCACGGCTACCGCATTATGTATAACCCCGGCTATGCTGAAATTCGTCTTGAAGAAGTTGAAAAGGGCATTGTCGATCTAATCGGCCGCTTTGCCTTTGAATCGATTGCCGATCCCAAAACCGGCGAAATCATCGTCGAACAGGGCGAAGAAATTTATGAAGAAACCTTCAACCGCATAAAAGAACTCGGCATCGAAATGGTCAAGACCCAGAAAGACCGTGTTCTTTGTATTGAAGATATCGTCGGCGTAATTCGCTATCTCATCGATCTTTCAAACGGCATCGGCCGTGTCGATGACATCGATCACCTTTCAAATCGTCGTATCAGACGCTGTGGTGAGCTTCTTCAGAACCAGTTCCGCATTTCACTGTCAAGAATGGAAAGAGTCATCAAGGAAAGAATGACCATCCACGATCTCGACAGTTATACACCGCAACTTCTTATCAACACCAGGCCTGTTTCTGCCGTCGTTGATGAATTCTTCGGCAGTTCGCAGCTCTCGCAATTCATGGATCAAACCAATCCGTTGGCTGAATTGACCCATAAGCGAAAACTTTCAGCCCTCGGGCCCGGTGGGCTCAAAAGAGAACGTGCCGGTTTCGAAGTGCGCGATGTTCATCCGACCCATGACGGAAGAATCTGCCCGATTGAAACTCCTGAAGGTCCAAACGCCGGTCTGATTGCATCTTTGGCTGTTTATGCCCGGGTCGACGATTATGGCTTTCTGACTACCCCGCTTTGCCCGGTAGATTCAGAAACCGGCAAAATCGACTACAATCAGATTGAATATAAAGATGCCTATGATGAAGATCGCTACAAGGTTGCCCAGCCGGACATCCGCATCAGCGACGATCATTTCATTGGCCAGCCGACTGTTCCGGTTAAATATTTCAGCGATGATTATGAATTCGATTATCTGCCCAAAGAAGAAATCGAATATATTAAATTCTCACCGCTGCAGATGGTTAGCGTTGCATCAGCTCTAATCCCGTTCCTTGAGCACGATGACGCCAACCGCGCATTGATGGGCACAAACATGCAACGCCAGGCTGTTCCCTTGATCGAAACCGAACCTCCCCTGGTAGGAACTGGCCTCGAATCAAGAGCAGCTCACGATTCTGGTGCCGTTCTTCTTTCCAGAAGCAGTGGAACCGTTGTTTTTGTTGATGCTGAATGCGTTAAAATCAAACGCGCCAGCCGCCGCAAAGATGATGAAAAAATCCCGGTTACCGAACAGTCCTTCAGAAAATATCAGGGCCGCAAGATCATGGATACAATCGTCGATGAACTGACTGGTGAAATAATCATTGAAGCTGGCCAGACCCTCGACATTACCTTCCTTTCCAAGATCAAAACCATTACTGATGAAATCAGACTTCAGCAGGAATCAATCGATGTTTATCGCCTGCAGAAATTCATGAGATCGAATCAGGGAACCTGTATCAACCAGAAACCGATCGTAAAGATTGGTGACAAGGTTAAACCCGGAACAGTACTCGCCGATGGCCCGGCTACTTCTTATGGTGACCTGGCTCTAGGTCGCAATGTCCTCGTCGCTTTCATGCCCTGGGAAGGCTACAACTTCGAAGATGCGATCATTCTTTCTGACCGCCTGGTTAAAGATGACGTTTTCACCTCAATTCATATTGAAGAATACGAAATCGATGCCCGCGACACCAAACTCGGCCCCGAAGAAATCACTCGCGATATTCCCAACGTCGGCGAAGACGCTTTGAGAAATCTCGATGAAAACGGCATCATTAGAATTGGTGCTGAAGTTGAATCTGGCGACATTCTCGTCGGAAAAGTAACTCCAAAGGGTGAAACTGAACTTACCGCCGAAGATAAACTTCTGCGCGCCATTTTCGGTGAAAAAGCCCGCGAAGTTCGCAATACTTCCCTTACCGTTCCCCATGGCGAAAAAGGTAAGGTCGTTGACGTAATGGTCTTCTCAAGAGACAACGGTGATGAATTGCAATATGGTGTCAATAAACTCGTTCGCGTTTTTGTCGCTCAAAAGCGCAAAATCACCGTCGGCGACAAAATGGCCGGTAGACACGGTAACAAAGGGGTTATCTCCAGAATCGTTCCGGTTGAAGACATGCCATACATGGCTGACGGTAGATCTATCGACATCATCCTCAACCCCCTGGGCGTTCCCTCTCGTATGAACGTCGGTCAGGTTCTTGAATCTCACCTGGGCTGGGCTGCAGAACATCAAGGCCGCCGCTATTCTACCGCCATTTTCAACAATGGCCGTGAAATCAAAAACGAAGATTTCGTAATGGCGCAGCTCAAAGAAACCTACGATAAAGATCCGCTCAGACTCGTCGACATGGAAGGCAAGGCAACCCTTTATGACGGCAGAACCGGCGATCCTTTCCACAAGAAAATTATGGTAGGTATCATCTATATCCTCAAGCTGGCTCACCTTGTCGATGACAAGATGCATGCCCGCTCAACCGGCCCCTACAGCCTTGTTACCCAGCAGCCGCTTGGTGGTAAAGCTCAGTTCGGTGGTCAGCGTTTCGGGGAAATGGAAGTTTGGGCTCTTGAAGCCTATGGTGCTGCCCATGTCCTCCAGGAAATCCTTACTGTAAAATCAGATGACGTTGAAGGTCGCGTTCAGGTTTATGAAACTATCATCAAGGGTAAAAACATCATGAAACCTGGCATTCCTGAATCATTCAAAGTCGTTGTTTCTGAATTGCAAAGTCTTGGCCTCCAGGTCGACCTCAAGAAAGATGCCCGTGAAGTGCAGATTGATGAAGGCGGCGAAAGGCTTTTGACCACTGACTCTGAAGAAGATTGGATGGAAGAAGCTTCTGATGAAAACGAAGACGATCTTTTGACCTCTGAATTCGCCGATGATGAAAGCGAAGAATCAGATGTTGAAGATGATGAATAAGGCCATATTCGGTATAAGCGAATAAGGAAGGAGCATAAATTATATGTTAGATATGGACAAATTTGATGCGATTCAGATTAGCATCGCTTCTCCAGAGAAGATCAGGTCCTGGTCCTACGGTGAAGTCAAAAAACCCGAGACCATTAACTACCGAACCCATAAGCCCGAACGAGATGGCCTTTTCTGCGAAAGAATTTTTGGCCCACAGAAAGACTGGGAATGTTTCTGCGGCAAATATAAAAGCATCCGTTATCGCGGCATCATTTGTGAACGTTGTAATGTTGAAATTACCAAAGCCGCCGTCCGCCGCGAGCGAATGGGGCACATTCAGCTGGTAACTCCAGTTGGCCACATCTGGTATTCAAAGGGAAGCCCGAACTATATCGCTTTGTTGCTCGATATTTCTGCAAGAGACCTTGAAAAAGTTCTTTATTTCCAGAGCTATATTGTTATCGATCCGGGTAACCTGCCGTTGTCGAAAAAGCAACTTCTTCCGGAAGAAGGAACAGCAGGAGAAATGGGTTACCGCGAACTGCGCGAAAAATACGGTGATATGTTCACCGCAAAAATGGGCGCAGAAGCAATAAAAGAATTGCTGGCCGAAATCGACCTGCAGAAACTTGAAAAAGAACTTGGCGAACAGCTTAAAACTGCCACCGGAACCAAGAGAACTCACCTGCTCAAGCGCATGGAACTGGTAAAAATGTTTGCCAGATCGGTAAGCCGCCCTGAATGGATGATTCTCGACGTAATCCCGGTTATTCCACCAGATCTGCGCCCAATGGTTCAGCTCGATGGTGGTCGATTCGCCACTTCTGATCTAAACGATCTCTATCGCCGTGTCATTAACCGCAACAATCGCTTGAAAAGGCTTATCAAGCTTCAAGCTCCCGACATCATCATCAAAAATGAAAAGCGCATGCTTCAGGAAGCAGTTAACGCTTTGATCGACAACGGTCGCCGCGGCAAACTGGTTACCGGCCCGAACAATCGCCCACTTAAATCATTGACTGACATGCTTAAAGGTAAGCAGGGCCGCTTTAGACAGAACCTCCTTGGAAAGCGCGTCGACTATTCAGGTCGTTCGGTTATCGTTGTTGGCCCCACTCTCAAGCTTCATCAGGCAGGTCTGCCCAAGAAAATGGCTCTCGAACTGTTCAAACCTTTCGTAATGCATCGACTGCAGCAGAAAGGCATTGCTCCAAATATCAAGAGCGCCAAGAAAATGATCGAACGCGAAAGAGACGATGTATGGGATGTTCTCGAAGAAGTTATCAAGCATCATCCTATTCTTCTCAATCGCGCACCGACACTGCACCGCCTTGGCATTCAGGCTTTTGAGCCTGTATTGATCGAAGGCAAAGCCATTCAGATTCATCCTCTGGTATGTTCTGCTTACAACGCCGACTTCGACGGTGACCAGATGGCGGTCCACGTTCCACTGATGCTAGATGCGCAAATCGAAGCAAGAATGTTGATGCTTTCAAGCAATAATATTCTCAAACCGGCTGACGGAAACCCGATTTCAGCTCCCTCACAGGATATGACCATCGGTCTTTTCTACCTGACCATTGAAAAACCTGAAGGTGACGGTTATCCGGTAACCGAATTAAAACTCAGTAAGGGTATGACCTGGTCCAAGCTTCTTCTTGACGAAGGCCGACCGTTCAATTTCAAACTCGCAGATGAAGTCAGCGAAAGTATGCCCGCCGGCACCGTTTTTGATTCTCCCGAAGCCATCGAACAACTCAACAAGGAAAAAGTTGACTCTATCATCGTTTACCGTCCGCCGGTATTCAGAAGCCTCGAAGAAGCCCGCAACGCCTATGAAACTAACCAGTTCAGCTTGCAGT
>CAZTHA010000275.1:0-5958 GCA_964613435.1 uncultured bacterium | reverse complement strand
TAATAATGCAAGAAACGCTGAGGCCGACCAGTCAAGCATGAGCTCGATGACTCTGTGCACAAGCCTGGCGAAAAAGGCCGACGCACTTCCCGACAAAAATAGCAAAACGAAAATCGCACTTTATCAAAAGGCTTTGATCGCCGCTCCGCCCGCAACTATGTCACCGGCCGCAGCTGAATTCAGAACCATGGTCGAAAATAAAATTGCAGCACTGGGTGGAACTACGGCAAAAACCAAAGAAACACCGGTTGAAAAACCACTGAATGTGAAACCGGTAATTGCTCCTCCGATCAGCCGCCCTTCAGCCCCGGTTACCCCTAAGACGGTTAAGTCCGCCGTCGATCCTCAGGCCAAGGCCCTTTATCAGGAAGCGCAATCCCTTTTCAACCAGAACAAAGGTCCTGAGGCTCGCGAAGCATTGCGAAAAGCGCTTGAAATTTCTCCGGATTACTATGACGCCCTTGTTCTTCTGGGTGACAACGCTTTCGCCAATCGAAAATATTCCAGAGCAAAGGAAGCATTCGACAAAGCGATTGACCTTGACAGGCAAAATGCCGACACCCTGCTTAAGTTCTTCAAAGCCTGTTATTATCTGGGCGAAGGCAGTTCGGCCATCGAACGCATTGCCGCAGTTCACAACGAAAATCCGCAAGACAGGTCTATTGCGCTGGCGCTTTCTGAAGGCTATTTTCAACTCGGAGACCTGCCGAATGCCCGCAGCCTGTGCGAAAAAGTTCTACAATCAGACCCGGCAAATCTTCAGGCAAAAGACCTTATCAAACGCATCGATCGCCTGATGAAATAAGCAAAAGCTTTACAAACTCTGTTCATTAACTATATTTTTAGTATCATAATATGAGGTCGCACCATGTCTGGACAGATGTTGCTTTTTCTTGAAAACTGCTGGGTAGTGTTGGGTCAGATGTCCCCTTACCTGTTTCTCGGCTTCCTGATTTCAGGAATCTTGTCGGTATTCATTTCGCCGGTCTGGGTTGAAAAACATCTTGGCGGCGGCAGGTTTTCTTCGATTGTCAAAGCCACTCTGTTCGGAATCCCATTGCCATTGTGTTCCTGCGGTGTCATTCCTGTGGCCGCATCGCTTCGCAAACATGGCGCCAGCAAATCTGCGACAACTTCATTTTTGTTGTCGACCCCACAAACTGGCGTCGACTCAATTCTCGCCACCTGGGGCTTGATGGGCTGGGTTTTTGCGATTTTTCGTCCGATCGCAGCCCTTATAACCGGCATTCTAGGCGGGGTTCTGGTCTCGGCGCTTGACGAAGACAATGGTAAAGACAAGGCAAATTCAGGCCAACCGGTGGAAGACATCTACCAAAATGGCAACGGCAAAATTAAGTCCGCGCTGTGGTATGGCCTGGTAACCCTTCCCGGGGAGATAGCCAGAGCCCTGATCATCGGCATAGTCGTCGCCGGACTGATTTCAACATTCGTAAGCGCCGGAATAATGAATCAGTATTTGAGCAACTACTACTTAACGCTTTTAGTTATGCTGATTATCGGCATACCTCTTTATGTTTGCTCAACCTCATCCATCCCCATTGCCTTGAGTTTTATCCATCTCGGAGCAACCCCGGGAGCCGCACTGGTTTTTCTAATCTCAGGTCCGGCCACCAATGCCGCTGCAATCAGTGTCGTCTGGAAGGTTCTCGGAAAAAAGTCAGCCCTGATCTATCTATTGACCGTAGCCCTGGGATCACTTGCAGCGGGCGCCGCCTTCGATTCCCTTAACCAGAACTGGGCCCTGAATGCCGCTAATCATCTACCCCACTGCCATGAAACTTCGGCAAGCCTTCTGGAAACCATTTCTGCCGCCCTTATGTTGCTGGTTCTCGCTTTCAGTTATTATCAGGCACGCAAAGCGCCGACCTGCTGCACAAGCTGCTCCTCAGCCGCAAGTCATGGCCAGCATGCATTAGTCATTTCCATAGAAGGAATGAGCTGTGGGAATTGCGCCAAAGCGGTTGAAAGAGTTTTAAGTGAAATAGACGGGGTTACCCACGCAGAAGTTAATCTGGCTGAAAAGAGCGCAACCGTTACCACGGCCCTTTCGGACCCGGAAATTTTGGTTGCGGCAGTAAACGACCTTGGCTACAAGGCCTCGACACAAAAATAATGATTTTCATTTGCCCTATAGCAGGCAAAATTTATCGGCAGTATTGACCTTAACGCTTTATCGGGTTAGAATCCGTGCATGAAAACATTTCATGCCAAAATTCTGCTTTGCCTGTTTTTTTTGTTCAGCTTTAAAATAGCCTACAGTCAAAGCTTCATAAATATTGACCGCCTGGTCAGAATCGGGTTGGTTTCAAATGGTCAGCACAAGAACTTCAAGCTCGAGCCAAGCAACGGTTTTATCGAAATTTTTGACAACAAGCGCAAACAGGCCATTTACTCAGGAAAAGCATCATCGATATCAGTTTCTGTTCAGAAAAAGAATTTTTTCAAAATTGAAATCGATGGTAAAAAGAACTTTTTAAATCTACAGGGTGAATTTCTTTTTTCGCCGGTAGGAAAACCGCCCAATTTTATCGAACTGAAACCTGCCGGAAAAAAATCCAAAACCTATCGCGGCTCGATTGCCATTAAAAGCGAGGGAACCAAACTGTTTTCAATTAATCAAATCGACATTGAAGACTATTTAAAATCGGTCGTTCCCTCAGAAATATTCAATCGAGCCCCGGCCCCGGCTCTTGAAGCGCAGGCAATTGCCGCCCGCACCTACGCGGTCAGAAATATCGAGCGCCACAAGAAAAAAAGTGACTACCACCTCTGCGACACGGTTCACTGTCAGGCTTATACCGGGATGGTCAGGGAATTAAAAGCCACTTCTGCCGCAGTAAAAGCCACCGAAGGCAAGATTCTTTCTTACAACAATGAGCCGGTAAACGCTGTTTATCACTCCAACTGCGGTGGCATCCTCATCAGCAGTTCGGCAGCCTGGGGCGGCAAGACGGTACCATACCTTGTTTCCCATCTAGATGGCGTTAAAGGGCAACCCACGTTCTGTTCAATTGGTAAACAGCTGAAAAAAGCCAAGAAGGGACAGACGATAAAAATGCCAAAACCGGTTAAGAAACTTATCGTCAGATCATATCCGGCAAAAACCCGAAAAAAACTCCACAGTAACTTCGGTCATCGGGTCGGCATGTGCCAGGACGGTGCTATCGGCATGGGCGCAATTGGCTACAGCTATCGCCAGATCCTCGGCTTCTATTACCCGGGAACCCGCCTGGTTACCCTAAATTATGCCCGACCCACCAGAAAACCCGGCAAAGCACCGGCAACCAAACCCAGAAAGGAAAAAAAGCAACTGCCAATGGTTCTGGCCATGAAACCTGATGCGCCAACCAATGTCAGATTGGCCTATCCGGTTAATCCAACCCAGATCAACGCGGTAAAGCTTTCTGAAAAAACTTCGAAACCATCGGCAGGAACCTCCGTTCTTGGCACCCTCAAAGCAATCAGCAATAAAGGTGAAAGACAAAAAACGAGCCTGAAAAAAGTCTTCTGGAACCCGGCACAACCGGAAATTTTCAGGGACACATCTACGAACTGAAGATCATTCAACAATTATGATTCAAGAAATCCATCTCGAAAATTTCCTTTTCATGCAGCAGGCAAATTTAAGCTTTTGCCGCGGCCTCAATGTCATAACCGGTGAAACCGGAGCCGGTAAAAGCGTTCTACTTGAAGCGGTACGCCTGCTTCTCGGCAAAAAAGCACGCAGCGGCATTGTTCTTCCAGGCAGAACTACAGCGAAAGTTCAAGCTCAATTTTCCATTGCCAGTCAGTCTGAACTAAAAAAGTTGCTTGAAGAATCGGGCTTCGTCGATGAAGATGACCCCAATACCCTCATCATTTCGCGAACTTTCAAGGAAGACGGTGCCGGAAAAATCCTGGTAAACGGAATGCTCACCACCGCTGGCTTCATCAAGCAAATCGGCCCCTACCTCATGGAAATTCATGGTCAAAACGAGCACCAGACACTGCTTTTGCCCGACACCCAGCGTCGCTACCTTGACAGAACCGGTGACGCCGCGCATTTGAGCAATCTCAGCAATCTCAAACAAATTTTTAAACAACGGCAAGAGCTTCAGCAAAAATTTCTTGAACTTGAACAACGACAACAGCATTCGACTCAAAGAATCCAGGAGCTGCAGGAAATTCTTCAGGAACTCGAAACAATGAATCTTCGAGACAGCGAAGAAGAAGAACAGCTAAAAAATGATTTAAAAAAACTAAGCCATGCCGAGACGATTCTTAACATGCTCAAGGGCGCCATCAACTCATTGTCTGGCGAAGACGACATACATGGTGCGACCTCTTTGAGTTACAAAACCGCCGAATGCCTCAGGCGCATAAGTGAATATGGCCCACGTTTCGAAGAGGCCGAAAAACGTGCCACTTCAATTTTCCATGAGCTGCAGGATCTGGAATCAGAACTCAACGATCTGGCCGAATCGACCGAACTCGACCCCGATCGTTTATATGATGTTCAGGCAAGGCTTTCAGAGATTTCTAGATGTTGTCGCAAGCACAACTGCGACTTCAAAGGTTTGTTTGAATTACAAAAGTCGGTTAAAGAAGAGCTGGCGGAACTTTATGAACCAGATTCAAGCCGTGAGCGCATGAGAAAAGCCCTCGATGAAATTAACGAAAAATTCCAGCAAACTCTTGAAAAAATCAGCCTGCAAAGAAAAAAGCTTGCCAAAGACCTTGAAAAAAAGGTTTCCAGAGAAATGCAGGACCTGGGATTCAACGCGGCCAATTTCCTCATCGACCTTACACCGGTAACCCCCGGACCCAATGGCGCCGAACAAATTGAATTCATCGTATCTCTAAACCCCGGCGCGCCCGGCGGACCACTTAGAAAAATCGCTTCCGGCGGCGAACTCTCGCGGGTGGCTCTGGCCATAAAAAAGGTTCTGGCACAAAGCGACGATTTACCAACCCTGCTCTTTGATGAAATCGACGCCGGGATCGGCGGAAAAACAGCTGAGGCAGTTGCAGGAAGTCTCAGGGCGCTGGCCGCCCAAAAACAGGTGCTCCTGGTCACTCACCTGCACCAGATCGCCAAAGAGGGCAATCTGCACTTCACCGTCAATAAGCTGGTTGAAAAAGATGCAACCCAGGTCATGATCCAGCAGGTTGAAGACGAAGCAAGAATCGAAGAAATAGCACGCATGCTTGGCCAAACCGATGCCGATGGCCTCGCTTTCGCCCGCAACCTGCTTCAGAAGTCTGCCTGAAACAGACTCGCCATATCAGAAAGTGACATTCATGAATAAACGCCAGCTTTTAAAAGAAATCAGAATTCGTGCCCAGATCACCAATGTTGAAAGTGCCGCTTTTCTCAAGGCTTTCACCGAATTTGTCGGCGAACAGCTTGCCGCTAGTCAGGAATTATCCATCCACAGTTTTGGCAAATTCCGGGCCATTAGAGTTGAATCTCGCAAGGGCAGACTTTTCGGCAGCGAAAAAATACGCGTGATTCCCGCATTTTATCTGATAAAGTTCAAGCCTTTTTCCGCTCTCTCAGCGGAAATCTGAATAGGGAACCCCGGCAAGGCTCAATTCGTCGGAGGCCGAAAATATGACCAGCGTCGCCGAGGCTTTTTCATAGCGCCAGTCAAATTTTCCGGTAAATGGGTCATGATAGCGTTTGCGAAGAAATCTACGCCCCTGTTGATCAACAATGAGTTCTTCAATATTTTCCGGCGCGCGCTGATTGAAGCGTTCAAAATTCTCGACCGACTGCCGGAATTCTTTGAGAATGAAGCGCAAAGAATCTTCCTTCTCTCTTTGCACTTCTTTGCTGGCAACCGGCAGCGCTACTGCGATGGTTATCGCCATTAGAATCACCGAAATGGTTACCGCCAGCAAAACAACGCCGGCCCGCCTGTTGATTAGCCGCATTGAACTACCTAGAATTCCGAG
>CAZTHA010000274.1:0-6001 GCA_964613435.1 uncultured bacterium | reverse complement strand
CCCATTATTTAAGTTAGCAACTACAGTACGCATACTGTCTTCAAGTAGATAATCTCTAATATTATCCAGGTATTTTGACACCTCCGGAAATAGAATTGAGAAATTATTGCTCTGCTTAGCAAATGCATACATATATTCAATAAAAGACACATCCCGTTTATGCAGCGGATAATATATGTCGTCCAATAAGATGTCTTGACCACATCTAATTTCCAAGCCATTTATGGAATTCTTTGCATCAGGTGCAGCAAAGTAAAGTGTTGCTGGTGAAGAACCTCCAATGACTTGTTTCGTGTTTTTATTGATAACAAAATACAACCTATTAACATGTTCAAAATTATAAAGAATCAAATTCCCTTGATCTGCTGGTGATACACTATCTTGTTCCCAATAAATACTTAAAGTTTCAGCAAATATTTTGTGTCTGTTATTTAAACTGTTTTCAATTAAATCTTTAAATCTGTCCTTGGGTTTCCAAGCAATAATTTCAATTTTGTCATTAATTATTGGATACTTATAAAACATCTGTGCCACATCCAAAGTATCTGAGATAAGTTTATTTTGGGCTGATTTGCCTTCAATTATAGCCTTGATTTTAAGTCTATCTTCTCGCGACAACTCATTTCTTCCACCAACAATTGAACTGACTTCAGAATTTATCCAATCAAATGCAGATTTCACTAGGTCTATTCTTGCAAAAGGACTTGGAATAGATGATGCTATATCTTTGCCTTCTGTCTTTATTGTTCTAAGAGCATCTTTATCAATAGCTGCACTCACGAACCAACCAGTACCTTCCTGCCCCTGATGTAATCGAAATACTTTTATTACTTTCTCAGCTTCATTATTGACTCTAACTGGTAGTTTTTGATAAACCTTCCCAGTAGAAATTCCAAACAATCTAATTAATGTTGTGTGAATTTGGTTGGGTTTGCCTGTTTTCGTATCCTTCTCTGATCGTAATTGTAAGTTATCAATGTTCAGACAGTTTTGAGTATCTATTTTAGTGTACAAATTATTTGGAATAATATCGAAGAATGGACTGAAAGCAGGTTTGTTTTTAGATAATTCATCAATCCAGTCTTTGAAATGCTTATTGTATGCAACAACTTGATTTTTATACTCAGACGTATCAAAATATGCAGGATTGCATGGTGATTTTTTCTGTTTCTGTAAAACAAAGAAATTGCTTTTTGTCCATCGTGATACGTTCTTTGCCTTAAATAAACCTTCATTCAGATACTGTGTAAATAACCTGAATTTTGTTAATGGTTTGTATAACTGTTCTTTATTATCAATATTGAGATCGTCAAATGAAATGTTTTCATTTGCCCGTTCTATTCCAAACTCCTTAATTTCTGTTGGCCGTGTTGTTTTACCATTATTGCAGGTATAGTTCCCTATGTTTTTACAAAATTCAATAATTGATAGTGCTCCGGCAACTTCAAGGAAGTGTGCCTTGTTTTTCTGTTCGGAACCACCAACGGCATATTCTTCTTGATTTGTATTGCCGCGGTTACCAACAAAGTGCAGGACATTTATTTTTCTTTGATTAATGATTGTTCGGTTATAATAATCAATTGCAATTTTTGCCTTTTCTTCAAATGAATCATCATTAATTTCTCCCTTTTTATTCAAAGAAAAATATGGCAGGTAAGTCAAGCCACCTATTGGAGCATCTTTAATAATTGGTTTTTCACTTGACCGTATTCTTTTCATTAACAATGGAAAACCAGCTGCACCGGTTCCTCCGAAGATGGAATTGATGATAAAAATTGCATCTTCATGTCCAAATGTTTGCCCGAATCTCTTAAAATCTTCTGAATTAGTAAACTGATTCAACACGATTGAACCCATATTAGGATTTCCTTTAAAACCGATACTTAAATCAGAATTCAGGTTACTGATAGAATATAGAAGTTTTACAAAACTTTTGTCATCTTTAGAGTTTCTGTATTCTTCACATAATGAATCAAATCCAATATATTGACCAAATGTTGTGCTATCAACATCATTCAGTTTGAATTGAAAATAATCCGGACTGATTGTTTTGTTCTTCGGGTCAGCCAACTCATTCACAGTTTTAAGTTCTTGTTTAAAGAAATCATCCGGGTTTTTTATTTGATTTCGAACTTCCTGATACAACCTTAGAATATCCTTTGTCCGGTTTAGATCACCGTTTTCTGTATCGGGGTCTATAATGATTGGAACAACAGTATCGAATCCGTTTTCAAGTTTAACACCAGCAGCCAGAAGCATTGCCAATGATTTAATGACACGTGAACCAGTGCCACCTATTCCGAAAATATATAGTTTCTTTGCCATAATTCTATGAATTAAAAAGGTAAATGAGGTTGAACTTTACTAAATTGCTTTAAAAATAGGCTTCCAATAAAACTTACAATAAGGCTTAGAAATAAATTCGCTTTTGCATAATCCATTGGGAGTCCTTTAATATAATCAGCACACTCCTGAACATTATAACAGGTTATCATTTCCTGCGAATCAGAGGCATTGATGAATTGATTTGCATATCCAAATGTCCACCCAAAAACAACTAATGCTGCAAAAACATACCAGATTAACCAATGCCACAATTTCCCATAAGGATATTTCCATAAATAATAAAATACAGCCATTAAAGCTAATGGAACTAAAAGAAAAATTAATCCAATCATGATATAAAAGCCACTATCAAACAAATATTGAAATACTGGACTTTGGAAATCTGGATTAAAAATATTGAACCATCTGTCATAAATGGTCGCAAACCAATCGGAAAAAAGTTCTGCCATTTTTTTAATTTTTTAAGTTTATGGTGAATTTACAAATTTCATTTGCAGGATTGAAGTTGTTATAAGCTTCAATAATTGCCTTGTTGAGCACCTCAAAGCCAAATGTTTGATTAGAATTTCTACGGATATTACAGTCGTCATTTATATTAGTTGTAGTTATCCATGCGTATCCTTTATTTTTTAATGAAACAGTCAAAGTGCCAATCGGATTTCCAGTTTTTTTGACAACAATCAGATGTGTTTGTTTTGAAAATCCGAGTACGGAAATATCTGTAGGTTTGTCAATTGAGACAACATCAAATCCATTAGAACAAGAATAGTTGCCTTTATCACTTAAATAGTTATCATTTAATGGAAGCTGTGAAAAATCTACAGCAATTGAAATCTGAAAAACACTGCTTGAGTTAGGTTTAACACGTTCAAGAGTATAGACATTACCCCTTGATGGGTAATAAGTTCCGATTTTTTTATGTGAATTTGGTCTGTAATTGTCATTTCCTTTAGGATAAATAAAGAATCTTGCCATATCTTCATAACCATTGAGACTATTTAAATAATTATCAGGAAAGTATTTTTTTAGGACATCCGAATTCCCAAAAATCCAAATGTAATATGGTCTTTCCTGAATAATTGAGTATGCTGGACAACAATTACCAGGATAATATCGACCATTAAAACCTGATTTACACTTCATAACAATTGTTTGAAAGTCAGAACCCTGCAGTTTTTTGATAAAAACAGAACGAAGATCACGTCCTAATATGGATAATGTATTTAAGGGATTTGGATCAGGGCACATATCATAAATACCATCTGAGACCAAAATGGTAACAGAGACTGTTTTTGTGCTATCAAGTGCTATTTTAAATAATTTATTAAGATCACTTTTAAGTTCATTGAAATTTGAAGGAGTAAGACTTTGTCTTAAATTTGTAACACTTCTGGGGGTAGAAATTCCACTAGTTAAATAAAATACTCGATTAATATTATTTTTTATGAGGTCCGGATGATTTGCGATATTTGAAAGCATATCAACGTAACTTGAGCTACCGACAACATAACCCCTCATGCTACCGGAATTTTCAATAAAAAATAGAACCTTTGAAATAGCGGGTGTAGAGGTTGGTTTTATTACTACAGGTGGGTTTTGAAATGATTTGCCATATCCTGATGGAGTATTTAAAGATATTTCTTCAGTTTGGTCGCTGATTTCAGAATTTGCTTTATTAGAACGGCTTCCACAAGATGGAAATATCAGCATTATTAGAAAATATACTGATAGAATTTTAATGATTGGCTTCATATTCAATGATTTTACTTTCTTCAAAATTATTAAATTATTCGATTTGGAAGCGTTGGCAAGATTGCACTCTTTGGCAAGTTTTGGTTTGTCTGTCGGCTGGTGCGACTTGCCAATGTGTGCAATGCGGGTTGGCTTTTAAAAAACAAAAAATGCGGGTCGGCAAAAAATAAAACTTTATCAGGTTGGCAGGTGTGGTCAGCAGTCATTCCGAATTGTCTTTTTTTCTGTCTTTGTATGTCGTCTTGTCAATTTTCATGTCGCTGTCTTTTTTTTAGGCTTGCTTGTAACGTTTTGGCGCTTGGCGAAGAAGCGGATTTCGAAGCACAAAACTGTCTGCCAGCACTGAACTTGATACGAAGTACAAAGCTTCAATTAAGCACTGAACCCGCTTTTTTGCCAAACGCCTGTTACCAGTAGTGCTTCCTTCTGTCGTCATACAAATTTCGCTTCTCTTGCTAATTTACTTTTGTCTAAGTCCAAGTCGTTACTGAACCAGTCAGTCAATACTTTTTCAATTTCGTTTTTATTAAATGTCTTTGGGTTTCGTCTTGATTTTATATAATTTTCTCTTGTCATTTTTTCGGCAACTTGTCCGACCGTTTGCAAGTCAAGTTCGTTACCAATTTTATTTTCTAGCCAAAGTCCAGCGATAGAAAACACAATTCCTTTAAGTCCGATTTGCCCATTAAAGAAAAGTCCAGCAAGAGAGGCGAGAAGTAAAATTGCAAGTGTCCCCGTCACCCAATGTGGTGGTCGCAAAATATTTAGTTTAAAACCTAAATGCCTTTCTAATTTCTTTGTTATTGAACGTCTGCTTTGTCTTGGTAAAAGGTCGGCAAGTGGAAAGTCGGTCGAGATTGTTTTACTGTCGATTTGAAGTGTCGATGAAATTGCGTCTCTTAGTTTGTAAAATGCTTGTTGGCTTGTGCAGTCGTCTGAATTGTCGAGCTGTATTTTGTTTGAGATGTGGTCGCAAAGTTGTCCAAAGGTCGTGATATGAACTAACTCGTCACCAACCAACTTGATGTCAAACGAAGTCTCAACTTTTACGAGTAAGTCTTCGATGTCTTCTGGGTCGATATTTTTAAGTTCGTAGTCTTTCATAGCATTACTGGTAACGAGTCGATATATACAACAAATAAATAATTATAAACGCAGTCAAACATTTAAAACCGCTAGAAATAACCGGCTATTTACAGGCTATTTTTCTATTCAAAGCGTTTGATCCAGTAAATGTACAAAAACCTATTTCGTTTATGCAAGTTATATTTATAAAATACTTCAATAATTTTTGATCAATATTTTATTTGCTCCCTTCCTTATTAAGATTTTCTAAAATATTATGCATATTTTTCCCTTTTCGGCTGCTGATGTGCTCTGTTAAAAAGATAATAAAAGCGGCTCCACCCATAAGGATACAGCCGCGTATTAACACCCCGAGTGTGATCCTAACCGGCAGAGCCATTTTCGGGCGTCAGGCTGAAATCAATTACCTGGCTATCGTTGGGGCCAAGGGTGGTTTCAACCTGGGCGGGCACCTGGTAGCCGGGGGCGAAACAGCCTACAGAGTAAGTGCCTTCATACAGCTCGTCAATCAGGTAGTACCCGTCCGTATCGGTATTGGTCACCGACTCCTGCTGTAAAAGGGCAATGGAGGCGTTGGCTACCGGCAGCCCGGTATAGCTGTCGGTTACCATACCCGAAATATCCTCCTGCCCCGGCACCTCTCCTCCGTGGTTTTTATACCTCCTATTTTCCATTCTGGATAAAAGTGTCCAGGCGTTCCTGTGCAAGAGGTTCCGGGCATCCGCTACCCCTTTTCCATTAAATGACTTCAATGACAAGCCCCCATCAACAAAAAAGCCCCGCCCATGCGGAGCATTTTTATTTTGCCGGTGTTTTG
>CAZTHA010000273.1:0-6091 GCA_964613435.1 uncultured bacterium | reverse complement strand
GAAACAGGCATGCGGGCTGGGAAAAACGTATCCTGGATACCTTCTTATGGCCCGGAAATGCGCGGCGGAACCGCTAACTGCACGGTAATTCTTTCCGAAAATGAAATCGCATCACCGATGGTTACAGTGCCTGACTCTGTCATTGCCATGAATCGCCCCTCGGTTGCCAAATTCAACGTTCGCATCAAGGCCGGCGGCATGCTTATGTACAACTCATCGCTGATCGAGCGCCAGGAATTTCGCGACGATATTCGTCTGGTCGAGATTCCCGCCAGCGAAATCGCCGAAGAAATTGGCAGTCCGCGCGTGGCCAATCTGGTCATGGCCGGTGCCTATGCCAAATTCAGCAAGCTTTTTACCTATGAAGACCTGATTGCGGCAATGCCCTCGTTGATGCCCGGCAGCAAGAAGGAAATGCTCGAAGTCAATCTTCAGGCAATTGAAAAGGGATTTAATTACGTAGAAGAAAAGAAATACATGTTCGGTCGTTACGTGTATTCTGTTTTCAAAGGTATTTAATTAATTGTTTTAATTAAAGTTCGATAAAATGGGGGCGCTGTTCGCGCTCCCGCTTTTTTAAGGCTCGGAGGTCGCAATTGGCAGCAAAGAAAAAAGTTCCCGAACTGATGAAGATTATCGTTGATTCTCTGCGGGAAAAAAAAGTTGAAAATCTAAAAGTTCTCGATGTTACCAAACTGGTGAGTTACACCGATTATCTCGTCATCGGCACCGGTAACAACAGCCCCCATGTTCAGGCGCTTGCCGATGCGGCCGCGCGATTGATCAAGGTGCCCCACGTCGGTGGTGTGCGCATGGAAAAAGATGCGGTTTCAAGCTGGGTATTGATCGATGCCGACGAATTTATCATCCATCTTTTCCAGCCGGAAGCACGCAAATTCTACCGTCTCGAGCAACTCTGGGAAGACGCTGCTGAAATCGAGGTCTGATTTTGGCTTTCAAGGTCAGAGTTCTTCAAACTGAGCTCAACGGTAGTCTCGATAAAGAAAATCGTCATCGCCTCGAGCGGGTTATGCGCCTGCGTCCTGGCGATGATTTCGTTATTACCGATGGTCAGGGCAATGAGGCCGAGGCCATACTCGGACCTCAGGGAAGTTATTCAGCGGAAAAATGGTCGACTCCCGAGCGTGAAGCCGCAATTGAGCTGCACCTGTTCGCAGCACTGACCAAGGGTGAAAAATTTGACTGGCTTGTCGAAAAAGCCGTAGAGCTTGGAGTCAGGCGTATTACTCCGGTGATGACCCGACACTGTGTCGTTAAGAAGGCTTCTGACAACCGGCTCGATCGTTGGCAAAAGATCGCCCTGAGCGCAATGCTGCAATGTGGCGGCTGTATCCTGCCGGAAATAAGCGCACCGGTCGAACTCGCAGCAATTCCTGCGCCTCAGCATGTCTGTGCCACGGTTTTATATGAATATGACGCTGAAAGCAAAATTCATAACCTCGATCAATGTCGAAATACCCGCGAATGCTGGCTTTTTACCGGTCCTGAAGGCGGCTTTTCGCCTGAAGAAATCAGCATGCTCAAAGAACGGGGCTGGCATAGTCTCTGGCTTGGCCCACGTATTTTTCGGGCTGAAACTGCACCGATAATCGCCATTTCGACAATTCTTGCCGGCACATGGGGCAGGGCAGAAACATGAAAAAGTTCAGCTTTCTGATTCGCTCGCTTGGTTGTAAAGTCAGCCAGTATGATGGCGAACGCCTGGCGGAAAAGCTTGGAAACCTGGGACTGGTTGCCGACGAAAGCAATCCTGATATTTTTATTTTAAATGGTTGTTCGGTTACTGGCCGCGCCTCGCAAAAAGTGCGGCAAACTTTGCGGGCGGCGCGAAAGCGCTGGCCCGGCGTGAAAATTGTATTGGCCGGCTGCGAGGCCCGCTTGCGCGGTCAGCGCCACGAAGAATCACCCGAAGCCGACTGCGTGCTGCCCCATTACGATGATTTTGCCACCGTTCTTGAGATGGTGCAGAAACTTCTGCCGCAGTTCATTTACGACCCACATGGCGAAAGCGAACCCGGCCCTCTGACCAGCCGCACCCGAGCGTTTTTGAAGGTGCAGGATGGCTGTAACCAGTTTTGTTCTTATTGCATCGTTTCGCATTTGCGCGGTGAGGAATGGTCGCGGCCTATCGACGATGCTGTTGCCGAAGCGCAAAAGCTTGTCGAAGAAGGCCATAAGGAGCTAGTTCTGACTGGCATTCATCTTGGCCATTTTCGCCCGTCGCTGCTCGATCTGTTGACCGCTCTCGAAAAAATACCCGGCCTGCAGCGGCTGCGATTGAGCTCGATCGAGCCGATTGAAGTTGATGAAGCTCTGATCGAGTGGGTTGCCTCTTCAGCAAAAGCCTGCGCCCATTTCCACCTGCCGCTGCAATCGGGCAGTGATACGATTTTGCAGGCAATGCGCCGGCCTTATACCACTGCCGATTTTCGGCGGGTGGTCGAGAAAATCCGGGCACGCATGCCGCTGGCGGCAATTAGCACCGATCTGATCGTTGGCTTTCCCGGCGAAACCGACGAGCTTTTTGCTGAAACCATGCGATTTCTTGAAGAAATGCAGTTCTCGCGCCTGCATATTTTTAAATTTTCGCCCCGTGACGGCACTCCCGCCGCGACCATGCCGGGCCAGATCGGCAATGCCCTCAAGTCCCAGCGCTCCCATCAGGTTGAGCAGCTGTGGCAGCGTTGCGCCGCCAATTTTCATCGTTGTTTCATTGGCCGGGCAGTCGAGGTCTTGTGGGAAACCTGCACCGACGGTTTTCTGCACGGATTTTCCCGCGAGTATGTGCCATGCCGCATGCCGAGCGCCGACGCATCCGGGCTCAATCAGATAATGCTGGTTAACGGTGTCGACCTTGCCGAAGGCGACCTGCTGGTTACGGAAGCCTGATCAGGATTCTTTTTTTCCAATTTAAAAAGACCCTTTGCAAATCTGCCCGTTTGTACTAAAATCAGGTCTGCAAACTTTTACAGACGGGTGAAGACTTTGAAAAAAGAATTGATGATACTTTTGTGCATTATGCTGGTTTCGTTGCTGGGCTGCGGCATTCCCGGCAGTCCCAACGCTCCGGTCGAGGACGATTCGGTAACCTTGCGCGCTGCCGTCAGTGCTCCCGCGGTCGAGTCCGAAATGATCAAAGCCTCGGTAAAATATTCTTCAGCCGATGTTCTCGCGCAGCTCGCCGCCAACGGCAGGTGTCTGGTCAATGGCCAGCAGGTCGAATTCTCACTTGACGCTGCCACTGGCCGGCTGACTATTGAAAAGTTGCCCCCCGCGGCGGGTTACGAAATAGTGCTGAAAGCCGGCGGTCTCGAACTGGCTACGGTCGTGGCGCATTCCGGTCGGGTTATCGAAGTGTCTGGCGGCATTTCGCTGCAGACCACGGCCGAATACCGTTTGCGCAAGGCCTACGCCCGCGCCGAGGCTTTGGCGGTCAGCTCATTTGCTGATTACAGCCCGAATGCTGGGGTGGTCAGCGCAATGACTGCGGCCATGCAGGCCGAACTAAACCGGGCGACCTCAACGGCAGAATCGCTTGCTACGGTCGTTAATACCCAGATTGAAGGTATCAGTGCGCAAAAGTCTTTTGCCGAGCTCTTCGTTCGTTCCGGTTCGGCCTTTGATTTTTCCGGTAAATGGAAAGGCAATGTCAGTTATTATCTGCATAATTCAGCCGGAACTCCGGCCATGATCGTCACCGCAATCGCCGAAGCCAATATCAGCTGCTCGGGCAACTCGGTCAGTGGCTCCTTTCGGCTGGTTCCTTTCGGGGTCGTGCCTTTGCTCAAAGATCTTACCGGGCTGACCGAGCCTTCCGAAACCGCTTTCGCTTTCACCGGCAGCTGCGATGGGCGCATGGTTAAATTTACCCGCCGTGGCACGCTCGGGCCGTTGGCCGGTAAAAGTATCGACAGCTGGGAGCTTTTTCCCATCAATAACGGGCTGGCCTGTCGCTCGCTCAATGTCGAAACTGCTTATAACACAGGAATCAGGGCTGTGCCCGGCGATTTTGTTCTGACCCGCAACGATTGAGCTAAATTCTAAGTAATCTGCTGCAGTTTTCCGATGATTAGAGAGAATACTAAAAATCGGATGTAAAACATCATTAGAAGGCAGACAAAACTCTTTTTGGCTTTGCTGCTGGCGGCGCTTGCGGGCGTTGCCGGTGCGGTTTTTGCTTCGACTCGCCCCGAGGGCAGCCTGATGCCGGTGCCGGTGTTCGAGCGAGAAGAGTGCAATACCGACACCCCTTTTGGCCAGTATCGCGAAAAATCGTCACAGCGACTGATCTATACCCGCAAGACCCCGCATCTGGTTACCGAAATCAACTACCGGCACGTGCTGTTCAAAGATTTCCTCGGCACTGCGCCCGAAAAAAACTTTCTTTATCAGGCCTCGTTCAAGGGTTACAATCTTTCCAGTCCGCTCGAATTCAGAGTAGGGCGCATCGGGGCCGGCAACAACAATTTTCAGACCATTGACGGAATTTCCTGGTATTACCCCTGGGGTAATCGCCTTTATACGACCGTCGACCTTGGCCGAATCGCGCCGATAGACGATACGATCAAGGATAACCCCTCGTTCGCCGAAGCCCGGCTGCATTACCGCTTCAATGAACATGCGTTTCTGGCGGTCAAGGGTGTAAACCAGTATGATGACAGCTTCGGATCGGCGATGCTTGGCTATAATGGCGAAGAGCTGCGACTGACCGGAGAATTTCTCGGCGGTGGGGCGACCGACACCGTGCATTTGGCCATGCAGTATCTCAGTCCGCACCGCTTCGATATGACCTCTGACTATTTTCTCCAGCATAATGCAACTTCTGATTCCGGTTTGATGCGGCATTATCTTGGCCTCGAAACCGGCGAAATGTATGTCGAAAGTGGCATTGGCAGCCGGTTCTGGTTTAATGGCCCCGAGACTCCTGAGACCTGGTTCTACGAAGGCAGTCTGACATGGGGAAACCGCAGCCGCGACAACATCACTGCCGGCTATCTCGTCGAGTCCTCATCTGCCTCGGCGAGCCGAACGATTTATGCCCGGGCCGAGCGCCATGTTTCCAAAAAGACCATTCTCGGTCTTGGCGTCGAAGATACCACCTTCGAAAAAGGCGAGGGCTCGATTCAGAATCTTGAAGGCTCGATTCGTCGCCGGGTTCAGTGGGGGCACGTCGAATTGCGTGGGGCAGTAATCAGCGGTGGCGCAGATTCCGATCTGCAGAAAGACGTTCGCCTGCGCGCCGCCTACGAATTTTAAAAAACAAATTTTCAATTCTCGCTGATATCGGCTATATTGTAAGAGATGAATTTTGCCACCAAGGAGTATGCGATGTTTGTTGATACCCTTAAAGTTTCGCCCAATCAGCAATTTGCCCAGAAAGACGCAATCATCTACGATGACGGCCGCGGCAAAAGTGAGAAAATCAGCTATCAGCAATTCTGGGAAAATATCGGACAGGTTGCCGAAAGCCTGCGTCGGGCCGGGGTTAGAAAAGGTGACAGAGTCATTCTTTTGAGCGAAAATCACCTGCGTTGGCATCCGATTTTTCTGGGAATCGCCGGAATCGGTGCTATTGTCGTTCCCGTCGATGGCAACCTGGCCATTGAGAGATTTCATTCAATCATCGAAGATTGCAAGCCAGTCGCTATTTTTATTTCGCGGAGATTTGAAGCGCGCTTTGCCGAATTTATGCTCGCCGATTGCAAAGTTGCCGCGACCTTGCATTTGAATTTCGACCTGATCATGCTCGAAAATGTCGAGCCGGCCACTGCCGATGCCGACGAGCTGATCAAACCCCATGATGTTGCCGCGATAATTTATACTTCCGGAACCACCGGCACCCCCAAGGGCATCATGCTCAGCCACCGTGCTTTGCTTGAATCGGTCAAGCTTGGCGAAGAGATTTCCGGTTATCGCAGTGAAGATAAATGCCTGGCATTGCTGCCCTTTACCCATGTTTTCTCCCTTGTAGATTCCGGGCTGGTGCAGTTTTATACCCATTCAACTCTGGTTATCTGCAATAGCTTCAATCCGGCTGAAATCATGCAGGTGCTGATGAAACATCGCGTAA
>CAZTHA010000272.1:0-6119 GCA_964613435.1 uncultured bacterium | reverse complement strand
TCCGCGGGACACGTCACTGAACTCTTCGAGTTCAGCACATGTCCCGGAATTCTGGGTCGGGTCGGAAGTAGTGCTAACCACGAATTCCGCGGGACACGTCACTGAACTCTTCGAGTTCAGCACATGTCCCGGAATTCTGGAACGGGTCGGAAGTAGTGCTAACCACGAATTCCGCGGGACAAAGAAATTTTGGGGACACGATCCCGAATTCTGCGAATTCCGGTCATGTCCCCCAAAATTTCAGGTCATGTCCCGGAATTTCTCGTTCAGCACATGTCCCGGAATTTCTCGTGGTGCGCTTGGTTTTGCGGGGTTTGTAAGCTGCGGCAGGCTCGATAAAACCATTCGCCCCTCAACCCAGGCTCTGATCGCCAATAATTCATGGTTTTATTCAGCTTTTTTAGCTCCTGCTTTTATAAAACTAACATTTATTAGCTAGATTAGTTTTATTGCAAAGATAAGGTAAGTTGAATATAATTATAGTATGAAGACACTGAATGTAAAGCTTGATGACTGGACTCACAAAAACCTCAAAGCATTGGCAGCTTTGAAAGAAACAACCATTGCCGAGTTGTTGAAAATCCTGGTCGGAAAAGAGATTGAACAAAACCCTGAAGAGTGCGAACTTTGCCGCAAATTTGGTCATGTGCCAAACGAGGAAACAAAAAAAGCTATGGCTGAGAAAGGCGGCAAATCATTTAAGTCTGTAAAATCTCTTATGAAAGACCTGCTAAGTGATTAACGAAATCCTTCGTAAAAATCAGTTTAAAAAAGACGTTAAGCGCATAATCAAGCAGGGTAAAAATCTCAATGACCTTGAAAACGTTCTTTCAATGCTAATTGAGGGCGAGACTGTCCCTGACAGGTATAAAGACCACAGTCTTACCGGCGATTACAATGAATTTCGCGAGCTTCACTTAAAGCCTGACTGGCTTCTTGTTTATAAAATCGAAGGCAAAACATTAATCCTGGTAAGAACAGGGCCTCATCCCGAGCTTTTTGGCTAATTTAACCTTTTTTCCAGGGCACAAAGCCACACAAAGTTCTTTTAATTGAAAGCTCGCTTGAATTTCAGGGTTGGGCAGCGAAGAATGAATAATTCTAGCAGCTTTTGCGAGATGGTTCAACGGAGTTGGGACGCTAAATTACAGCCGGTGGTATTCGGCCGTCGGCTCTTCAACCTTTTCTTCGCGGGGCGGGAAAAAGCCGGCCAGATCTATGCTCAGCTCAGGGAATATGGCCGATTTGATCGTCATCGTTTCGTCGTAGACTGCCGGCTTGCCGTAACCATCTTTGCCGAGCAGATAAACGAAAACCAGCCTGTCATCAGGATGCAGCAGCCAGAACTCACGCACGCCGTTGCTTTCATAGAGGGCCCGCTTCTTTACCTGATCCTTGCCCGCCGTCGATGGCGAAATAACCTCGACAACCAGGTCAGGGGCACCGATGCAGCCCTTGTCATCGAGTTTGCTCTGGTCGCAGATGATCGAAATATCCGGCTGGACAACGTCGAAAATGTCTTTGTCCTTTTTTGAGCGGCGCGGCAACCGGACATCGAAAGGCGCGACGTAAACCTCGCAGGTTTTTTCAAGGAAAAAATTGCTCATCTGTCGCACCAGCTCGACCACGTATTTCTGGTGTATCCGTAAAGGCGCGTTCATGTCATAAACTACGCCATCGATGAGCTCGTAGCGTTTGTCGTCGTCCCAATTCAGATAGTCGGCATAAGAATACCGCTTTTTTGCTTTCTTCTGCGCAGCGACCATGGTTATACCTCCATTACATGTTCATTATACCACCTGAACATGTGGATTCAAGAGTTCTTCGTCATACCCGCAAAGAGCCGGGCCCGAATTGCGGCGACCACCTTGCTGAACTCGTCACGGCGCAGAATGCCAAAAGCAAACAGCAGCACCAGATGACCCGCCAGTAAACCCAGCCGCAGCCCGGTCAGCTGCAGCCAGCCCAGATGCCCCGGCAACGCCCGGTTGGCCAGAAGCAGCAACAACAGCGCCAGACCCGTGCCAACCAGGCGCGGCCAGCGGTGCGGCACCCGGTAGAGTCGCTGGCTGATCAGCATGGTCAGCGTAAAGACCCCGAGATAGGTCAGCAATTTGCCGGTCGCGGCGCCGGCCAGACCCCAGCCGGGAATCAGCAGATAAATCAGCGCCGCATTGATACAGCCGCCGCTGAAATTGATCAGAACCAGCAGCCAGGTCTTTTTCGCAATATCGATGCCCGGCGCGAAAATATACATCTGCGAAAAAACCAGCGCCGCCGCAAGAATATGCACGATACCGGCCGCGCCATAAAACTGCGGCGTCGTGAACAGATGCAGGATATCCAGTGAAAACAGCCCGAGAAAAAGGATCGCCAGCGAAGCCAGCCCACAAAAATTGCGAAAAATCGCGGCAATCTGCAGCGGCGTCTGCTCTTCCCGATAATGGCGATAGATCAACGGCGTCAGCGCCTGCTGGAACCCCGCAAGAATCAGGCTCGAAACGCTCGATACCCGGTAGGCGAGCCCGTACAGCCCAAGATCGTGCAGGTTCAGATAATGATTGATCATCAGCCGGTCGACATACAAACTGACGAAAACCGAAATGCTCGACGGAATCAACGGCACCGAAAACCACAGCATCGTCTTCAACTTCGGCAACGCAAAAGTAAAGCCAAAACTCCCGGCCAGACGCCAGGCACAGAAAATCGAACCGATCGCCTCACCGACGATACGCGCCAGCAGAATGCCGTGCAGGCCGTATTCCAGATACCAGGCGAGCAGAACCGAACCGCCCATGGTCAGACTCGTCGTCAGAACATTGGCAAATGCATAGCGCCGACTCTGCAGCTCCCAGCGAAACTGATTCTGCAACAGCAGATAGATGCCGTGAATGCTGATCATCAACAGCCCTTCGCGGAAAATGCCGGCCCGCTCACTGCTGCCAAGAAGCCACTGCGCCAGCGGTTCGGCGAAATGCCAGCTCAGCCCGAGAAATAGCAGATAACAGCCGACACTGAACCAGAGCGCCGTCGATGCCAGCTCGATCTGGCCCTGACGACTGTCCTGCTCGACGTGAAAACGGGCAACCCCCTGGGAGACCTCGAAAGCAACGACAAGATTGGCGAGGCTGCCAAACATCAGCAGCAGATCGAGAACACCGTAGTCAGCCGGCGACAGGACCCTGGTGTAAAGCGGAATGAGAAAAACCGCGACCCCCTGCCCGAAAATGGCCGGCAGCGAATAAAAAAAGCTGTCTTTGAAAAGTTGCCGCAGCATCGCGATCAGGCCTTTTCCAGCTGACGCAGCAGCTCCTGCGACGAGGCGGCGAAGGCAGCGTGGCGCTCGGCCCAACGATAGCCCGCTTCGGCATATTCGAGCTGCAGCTGCGGCTGATCGAGTAGGCGCTTAAGGTTATCGTAGACGGCCCAGGGCCGGGTTACCAGCCAGGCCTGATTCGAGTCGGGCGGCAGCGAAGTTTCGATGGTCGCATCGGCGGAAGTAACCAGCGCACAATAGGAAGCCATCGCTTCAACCCCAAAAACTCCGGGCATGAAAGCATAAAACTCGTTCAAAACGATGCGCGCCATGCGCAGCTCCTCCCAGACCCGCTGATTCGGCACCCCGATCAGCTCGATATATTCGAAACGATAACCCTCATGGCGCAGACGGGCAATCGCAGCCCTTACCAGCGGCGTGCCCTTGATGAACGGCGAAGAGGGCGCGTGCACAATGCGGGGTGGGGCGGGATCGGCAAACTTTTCCGGGTTACGCTGGAATTTCGACTCGGCCAGAAAGTAGATGAACGGCGCGGTCGGCCCCTGCAGATAAGAAGTCTGATCGACGGGCGGATTGAAAATCAACCCGGCGTACCGCTCTGCGATCTCGGCAACCCGCTTTTTTTCGGCTTCATAACCGGCCGCTGCCCGAATCGGCGCAGCCTGGTCATCGTATACCGAACTGACGTCGAAACCGAGTCGGGCACCCAGCGCCCGGGTCAACGCCGGCGAACGGATGTCGTTGCCGACGAAATAACAGACCAGCTTTTTGCCGCAGTCTCGAATGAAGCTGAATTCGAATTCGCGCTGATCGACCCCTTCTTTGAGAAAGCCCGTCGACCAGATGAAAATGAAGCCCTCAGCCCGGTTGAGAAGCCAGCCGAGCAGCAGCGGCCCGTAGACCAGACGCTGCAGGCCAGTCAGCCAGGCATGGCGTCGCCGCTGGGGCAGGGCGAAGTCGTAGGCAAAATCATGGTAGGCCGAACCGCCGAGCTTGACCGAATACGCGCTGGGCAGGGCCGCGGCAATGTTGCCAAGCAACCCAGCCGTTTCATCGACGCCGACAACCCAGGTTACCGGCTTGCGGGCAAAAGTGGGCAGCAGCCGGCAGGCTCGATACGAAAGCCAGAGCAGCAGCTTTTGCAGCCGAAAGATTATTTTCAATAGGCAATGTTTCATCTGCTTACCATTGAACAGCGAAAAAGCTAAACGGGCAAGAAAAAAAACGCGACGTCATCGACCAAGCTCCTCGCGCAACTGACGCTCATCGGGAAAATTCACCAGCACGCCCATGCCCTTCTTCTGATAAACCACCATGCTGCCCAGCGCCACCGCCGAAGCATGCCCCTGCCTGACCGCCGCGCCGATATCGCCGACCGAACCGGCCCCGCCATGAGCAATTACCGGAATATTCACCGCATCGGCGACGGCTTTGATCAAATCGAGATCGAAGCCCGACCAGGTGCCCTCCCGGCGAACCGAGGTCAGCAAAATCTCGCCGGCACCGAGCTCTTCGACCCGCCGCGCCCAGTCGACCGGGGCGATGCGGTTTTTCTTTGTGCCGGAAACGGAAAAGCAATACTGGTTGCCCCAGAAACTGCGATCGACATCGATGGCGACGATAACGCTCTGACTGCCGAAAGCTTTGGCAATCGCAGTGACCAGCGCCGGATCGCGCATGGCCGCCGAATTGACCACGACCTTCTCAAAGCCGAGCTTGAGCACCTTTTCGGCCATGGCGACCGAATCGATGCCGCCGCCATAAGAGACGGGCATGAAACATTCTTCAGAAATCTCTTTAAGAATGCGCCAGTTCGGTTCGCGCCGTTCATGGGTGGCACGAATGTCGAGAAAGGTCAGCTCATCAACTTCAAGCTCGTTGAAAATGCGGCAGGCATTCGACGGATCACCGATATAGGCCGGGTTTTTGAAGCGAACCGTCTTGACCAGTGACTCGCCGCGCAGCAGCAGAACCGGAATGACACGGGTGCGCAACATCAGAGCGCTCCGAAGTTTTTCAGCAACTGCTTGCCGAAACGATGACTTTTTTCGGGATGGAACTGCACCCCGAAAATGTTATCGCGGCCGATGGCCGCGTCGAAATCCAGGCCATAACGGCATTTGAACAGCGAATGCGCCGGGTCGGCGACCTCGACATAATAGGAATGCACGAAATAAAAGCGAATCTCGTCGGCAAAGCCGCGAGTAAGCGGATGATCGCCGGTTGGTCGGACGAGGTTCCAGCCCATGTGGGGAATTTTAAGGCCGTTGGCGGGAAACCTTTTCGTCGCTGCGGGTATCCAGCCCAGGCCCGGCAGTTGGCCCTCCTCGCTGCCATTGGTCAGCAGCTGCATGCCCAGGCAGATGCCAAGCACCGGGATCTTCTCGACGAGCGCTTTGTGGTCGAGCAGCTCTTTGAGGCCGGGGGTGCCCTGGATGCGCTCGATGGCGGTATCGAACGAACCGACACCGGGCAGGATCAGCTTTTCTGCTTTTTCCAGATCTTTGTGATCGGCAGAAATAAGGCATTCAAGGTTGAGATGATCGAGCATGTTGCGGATCGAGCCAAGATTGCCCAGGCCATAATCGAGAATCAGAATCATGTCATTCCTTCAGGCGGTCATTCTTAAATTCGGTCATTCTTTCAGCGGGAAACAGTATTTCAGGTAAAAGCTGCGCGGCACCAGCTCGCGGTCGGCGAGAAAGGCGAACAGCGGCCGCAATCTTTCGAAGCGCTGCTTGTAGGTCTTGAAGTCGCGAAAGGTTCTTTTTTCGCCGGTCAGACAGGCTTCATACTCGGCGTCGCTGAGGCCTAGACGCTTTTTCACGTATTTCACCAGCTC
>CAZTHA010000271.1:0-6141 GCA_964613435.1 uncultured bacterium | reverse complement strand
CTTGAGTATTCAGAAGGTATTCTTTCATGTCACTAAGCTCAAGTGAGGCATTGGCAACAAAGTCCGGGATTTTTTCGAGACTCTGAAAGTCCTGCAGAGCGAGTTTTTTTTGTTCTATTCTGTATTCATCGTTTTCAAGGTTCTGTGCATTTCTGGAAGCAAGAAAGATGCTGGCAGGCGGAAAGAAAACAATTGTGGTCAGAAGGATGAAGATGATTATTTTTTTCATGCGTTCATCTCCAGATTCTCTATTTCATAAAACTTCTGGTTTTCTACGCTGACGAGCCGCACTTCAATCGGAAGTCTTTCGATTATCCGCTCTGATACAAGTATTCTGGTATGAGTTCCATTACGGCTTTGTGATTCAAGGTGTTCTGCGTATGCTCTTGCCGGCCCAAGAATTGTAAATTCAGACCTATTGCTGGTTGAAAGAACTCCGGCCATTACCATGCCAAAGTCAAGCCCGATCCCTATATTGTAGACAAATTCGTCGTTCTTTTTTCTCAACATCTGCAGCTCATTGTGCTTATTCATCATAAGTTTCGCAGCCGTTACTGCTTTGTAAGAACAATCACCAATGGTTTGCGGAAAAAACGCGACTATGGCATCACCAATGAATTGCTCTACCTGGCCGTTACAGGCAATAATCATTTCTACCATTTCGCCCAGATGAGTATTGAGCATTCTGGCGATATCTACAGGCGGATGTGTTTCAGAAAGAGTAGTGAAGCTGCGAATATCTGAAAACAGAACAACCCCCTCCAGGCTTTGCGCTGATTTGAAACTTTCGTCAAGCTTTTCATTAGCATCAAGAGTGGTTGAGACAAACTTTCCCAGTAACTGCCTTTCCTGCAATCCTTTGATCATACTTTGAGTTGATTCAGAAAGTCGGCCCAGCTCATTTCTGTATGGATACGGAAATTCTGTTTTGAAATTTCGTTTTGCAACCTGATTAAAAACCCCGGTAACGTCAAGAAGAGGCTCTATCATCAGATGAGACAGATATGCTGATAACAGGTAAATGGTTGAACCAAGCATTGCAACCGCCAAAAGCAGGTAGATGAATTTAAGTTTTGAAGTTTCGAAAATATCCGAAATATCGATAACTCCCCCCGCCAGATGCTGCTTAACTTTGCTGAAGGGGCTGTAAACAAAAAGGATTTTACCGCTTATCAGCTTCTGCTGATGCTCTGATGTAAAAACCGACTGCATAAAGTTTCTAAAAAATTGTCCTGAGCGACTGTTGTAAAAATTGATCGGCTGCTCAGGAAGGAACTGAAATTTTCCGGCTTGGCCGGTTTTCATGGCGTAGAAGCTTTCTCTGGCATCGAAATGATTAAGCCTGGCAAACTCATGCTTAAGAAAGTTTTTGATGGTTTCTTCAAAGTCAATGGCAACTGCGATATAGGATTTAATTTCTTCATTTTTCAGAATTATGCAGGTATAAAAGTTTGTCGCGCTGCTGCCTGCGAACTGAAGCGAAGTAACCCGATTCAATGATGAAATGAACAGGTCTTCGGGTCTTGCAATAAAGTCGCTTGAAAATGTTTCCTGCATCTTAAACTGTTGAGCTGAAAGACTGATTTCTTTGAATCCGGGCGACCCTTTTGCCATCGAAGAATGAATAAGGTTTGCAGAAACTGAAAAAAAGCCGGTGTGGTTATCGGCAAGGACTTTAAAATCTTTTTTCGAGCAGAAGTTTACACTTTTTTTCCCTGGAGTGATTAGGGCAAGGTAAGATAGAGCGAACCCATTGTTTTTTAACCTGGTTCTGACAAGGTTAAAAGCCTTCTGATGACCAATCACATCCTCTGCCTGAAAAAGGTTCTGAATCTCATCACTATACAGGTAGTCATTCAGAATTTCCTGGATAGTTGGGGCTATGTTTTCGAAGTTCTCGTTAACCCGGTTCAATTTGGAAAATGCATTTTCAGTTCGTCGATGAATCTCAAGCTGCTCATTTTGCATAATCTGGGTAGAACCTATATAAAAAAAAACTGCGGCCGGCAACATTCCGGTGAGAAAAAACAGAGCCTTGAACGAAACTGCCAGATTCATAATTTTGCCGGGAGAAAGCTTTAGGCGACAAACAAAAAAAGCTAGCCAGATTACTGGCAAGTAAAGAAAAGCCCGAGAAGCCCTAACCCTGAAAAAGCTGAGATTCTGGGGAAATCTGGAAACAATGACCACGTAATAAGGGGTTTCAAAGCTTATATAATCTATGTAAAACGCGTAGCCATCACGAATGATGATTTTTCTAAGTGTGTCATTGTTACTGGTCTGCCAAAAACCCCGAATAATGTCTGAAAGCCTGCTTTTCTCGTCGGGAAATCTGCTTAACTGACGTGGAAGAATAATCTTGCAATTGTCCGATATTTTTCTGGATCTGAAAAAGCAGCTGGCAAAGCGTTGTTTGCTTCTTTTCAAACTGTTGTCTGCAGTGCTCTGTATGCCGATTTCATTGTTGTCGATAAATGATTCATTAAATATTGCTATGATTCCGCCGGTTATGATGCGGTCTTTTTTAAAAGCTTTCCAGATCAGATAGCTGTTTTTCCCGCGAAAAAAAACCGGGGTTAATATTCCTTCTCTGGCTTTTGCAAGGTATTCCGGTGCCGAATTTTGTCCAAAAACTCCGTTCAGGAATTTTTCATGGGGTTTTAGCTCTGTTTTGTTACTAATTTGCCAGTTTTTTTGAATGAAACAGAGACTGACAAAAGACTTTTCCATGCTTCGACGGGCAATGCTCTGAAAAAGACCGGCTTTGGCCAGATCAGGTTCCTCTTCAACCATATTGAAAGCCCAGATGCTTGAGTTGTTCAAATAATCAGTTGAAAACTTGCGTAGAAAAAAACCACTCAAAATCTCGCCAAATTCAGCCGTATCATTCCAGTTTTTTTTTTCAAGCTCACCTTCAATTTCCTGAAATGTTTTTTGCGTTTGAAAAGCTGTTGACCAGCTGCTGCGAACTTCTGAAACGGTAAACTCAGCCCTGTTTTTCCAGCGTTCGAGGTAGTTATCCATATTTTTTTTCTCGATTTCATCCTCTGCCGACTTGAAAATTATGAAAAAAAGGAGACAGAAAATTATCGGAAAAGCAAGAATGTAAAAGTATCTGAAAATTGGAAATCTCTGCATGTAACAGTCGCTTAAGTTTGTTTCAATACATTATACTGATTTTGATTGATTTTGATTGATTTTTTTTAAATTCATCTAAAACAGAACATTCTTTGATGGCAGACCAAAACCAATTTAGTTTCAGCCTGTCCGCACAACCTTGCTTTCAATCAGTTGTTTTATTTTTTCAGCTTCAAAACCCAATTCTTCGAGAATTTGCTTGGTTTGCTGACCGATATCCGGTGCAGTTTGGGCTGGCTCGACAATCTCGCCGGCAAAAAGTCCGGGGTAGCAAAGCTGCTGCATCTTGCCCCAAGACGGGTCGTTGACTTCCTTGATCAGATCGCGATGCTTAATTTGCGGGGCATCGAAAGCTTCGCCCACTTTCCTGACCGTTGAGAAACAGCAATCGCAGTGCTCGAGTTCATTCTGCCATTGGGCAAGAGTTCTTGCGGCAAAGATTTTTTCCAGCTCTGCGATAAGCAATTGCGGATCCTGTTCAGATTTTTGCCTGATTTCAAGAAGATCCATGCGCCCGATTTTTTCAGCAAAGTTTTGAAACAGCTTAGGTTCGATCGCAGCGAAGAAAATTGCACGCTTATCGCTCGTCTGGTAGGTGCTGTAGTAGCCGCGGCCACCGTTTAACCATTCTTTACCTGGCTTCATCTCTTTTTGATCGGCACTGAACTTGCTGATATAGATCTGATTTAAAAGTAGCGCAGCATCAAGCATTGAGCTATCGCAAACATTCGCACGGGTATGGCAATCAGGATTCTTTTTTCCCAGCAACATCGCCATACAGGTGCATGCAGCAACCATCCCAGCAGTTAGATCGACCGCCTGAATGCCGAGAGGCGGCGAAAATCCACGTTCGGCATCGCCATGGTGTGAAAGGGTTCCTGATTCAGCCATGCAGTTACCGTCGTGACAGGCCTTCAAATAATCGGGACCCGACAAACCATAACCGGTAATCGGAACAAAAACCACATCAGGATTAATCTCGTCAACACTTTTCCCTGTAAGTTTTTCAACAAATCCTGGGCGGTTGCCATCAATATAAACATCGCTGCGCTTGAGCAAAGCCGAAAAAATCTCTTTTCCTGCCGGTTCTTTTAAATTAACGGAAATGCTTTCAAATCCACCGTTAAGTGCACGAAAATATGCACTGATCTTGCCCTTTTCACCATGAAAAAACGGAGGCACATGCCTGAAGAGATCGCCTCCCGGGGGTTCGAGCTTGATTATGCGAGCCCCAAGATTGCCAAGAAACCATGCCGCCAAAGGCCCCGGAATATAATGGGCGTTAAGAAGAACGCTGTATCCTTTTAAGAAATCTGCTTTCATCAAGCTTCAACCTCACTTTTTCTTACAACGGGCGTCTGGCTTGCCGAGAAAACCGCCTCTAACGTTGCGTTTTTCACATTTAATCACAGAATCGCAAAAGTTTGCTGAATTTTTTTGGCAAAAACTTTACCAGTATCCAATACCCTTTCCAAAGTCCTGGGGCTTATTTGTGAGCAAATAGGGCTTGACGATAGAGCTTTTAATTTGTTACAAGTAGTACAGATGGTTGGGTATTTCTGGTCGCCAACCCTCCACTTCAGTTCTGAAGTATACGGCGAGAATTATTTTAAAATTGCGCCTGAACTAACGACCGGCATGCCAGCTGGGGCATTGTCGGACAAAAGACCAGAGAGTTCCAATAGTGCGCGTTTCCCTGCTATATTGTTGCCATAAAATCAATTCAGGCAAAAATTAGCCGGGCGACAAGCTGACCTCTTCCTTTGCAAAAAGGAATTAAACAAGGAGCATCAATCATGACCAGCAATAATCATATCGAAGAATACCTGGGTATTGATATTGGTTCAACTTCAGTAAAAGCAGTTCGTCTGGCTGATACAACTGAAGGCCTCGTTATAAAGGGCTACGACAGTCTGATATTTCCTCGCCCGGTAATTACAAGAGACAAAGAGATCGATACGCCAGCAATCGTCAAGGCGCTGCATTCAATGAAATCAATTGTAAGCGAGAAACCACGCCAAACCCACACCTGCATTGCAATTCCCGGATTCATGACAACGACCAGGTTCACCAGTCTGCCGGAATCGACCAGTCCAGAGTTCAAGAAACTGTTGCAAAGTGAATGCCAAACCTACTGCGACCCAGAGTCATTCATTTTTGCGGCAAAAATGCTCGAACGCCGCGGCAATTTCCGTGAAAACCCCGACTTGCCGAGATGGCAACGCCAGGTTCTGCTTTTGATGGTAGAAAAAGCAATTCTTGATACATATTGGGAAATTGCTGAACAAGCCCAGCTGCCCAACCCCAATTTCTCAGTCGATGTTCTCGGTCAGATAAAAGCCTTCACCGCCCCGGAATCAAAAAACCATTCAACATTCGACGAGAAGGTCGGAATCATCCATGTTGGGGCAATGACTTCAAGCATCATGATTGTTCGAAACGGTAAACTGATCTTCGTGCGGCACATGCTCAATGCCCCCGACAAAGAACTGATCGAAAATACCGCTTTCGAGACTGATCGAAGTTTTGCCTATTTCTACGAAAACTCTGGAATAGACTCCCTCGACCAGATTCTAGTCTCGGGCAGTCATGCAAATGACGAACACTTCAAAAAAACCCTCAGCGACCGCCTCGGAATTAAAGTCATGGAAAAGAGTCCTTTAGAAGGGCTTATCGCAGGCGAGCAAAGCATGTCCGCCGAAAAAGCCCAGCTTTTTGCCACAGCAACCGGAATGGCGAAAATCTCATGGCAGGGCTGGGTCTCGACCAAACTGGCAGCAGGCTTTTTCTAAATTGATTTACACCCTATTCTACGCAAAACTGCTGCAAAAGAATTAGTGTTGGCAAATGAGATAAATTCGGGGAATTGTGTAGAAAATTTTCATTAAAAAATCAGCCAATTTAAGGTCGCGTTTTGCGACCTTAAATTTCTATTTGAATTAATCACTAATCGAGTAGGAAATGGGTGATTATTTCACCCATTGTCCTCTCACACCACCGTAC
>CAZTHA010000270.1:0-6141 GCA_964613435.1 uncultured bacterium | reverse complement strand
AAAAAGAGTAAAGATCCTTCATAATGAACTCGCGGGTGCGCAAAATCCCGGATTTGGCCCTGGTTTCATTACGAAATTTGGTTTGAAACTGGTAGGCATAAGCCGGCAGATCTTTATAAGAGTTGATGAATTTTTTCATCAATTTGGTCAAGGGTTCTTCATGCGTCGGTGCCAGGCCGAGTTTACTGCCGTTTTTCAATTCGGTTTTGAACCAGACATCCATTTTCGCGTCGTCCCAGCGATCGGTCGGTTCCCAGGTCTGGGGTGATTGCAAAGCGGTCAGCAGGATTTCCTGACCATCGATTGCATTCATTTCTTCGCGAATGATGTTGATGATTTTGTTGAGTACCCGGTGACCCAGCGGCAGAAATGAATAAACTCCGGCAATTTCCTTGTCGATGAAGCCGCTTTTTAGCAATAGTTGCGAGTTGATGCTTACTTCATCCTTGGGCAGTGTCTTTGAAGTTTTGGTAAAAAGTTTCGATTGTTTCATTTCTTCGCAGAATCCTTTTATTACAAATTTGATTTTGGGTTGTGAAAACATATCACAAATTGCATTTTTTACCCAGCCATGATTGATTTTTTTCCGGAAAAAAGTTGTCCAAAACAATTTTAAATATAAGGTTGACTATGCCTGTTTTGGGTGTTAAAAGAGAAGGAAAATGCCCCATGGGAAAGGAATTAGTTATCCTGGAGCATAAAAGAAAACAGGAGACATTATATGGCACACAGAGTTTACAATTTTTCAGCCGGACCGGCCGTTCTTCCCGAAAAGGTTCTTCAGCAGGCTGCTGATGAAATGCTCGACTACCAGGGTTGTGGCATGAGCGTAATGGAACTGAGCCACCGCTCGAGCATCTACCAGAAAATCATCGATGATGCCGAAGCCGGTTTGCGCAAGCTCATTGACATTCCAGCGAATTACAAGGTGCTTTTCCTGCAGGGTGGCGCATCTTTGCAATTTTTGATGATCCCGATGAATTTTGGCAAAAACAAAAAGGCCGACTACATCAACACTGGCGAATGGTCGACCAAGGCCATCAAGGAAGCCAAAAAATTCGGCATGGACGTCAATGTGATTGCTTCTTCAGAAGAGACAACCTTCAATCATTTTCCCGAAATCGATGTCAGCAAAGTCCGCAAAGACGCAGACTACCTGCACATAACCTCCAACAACACCATTTATGGCACCAAATGCATGGATGCGCCCAAAGTTGACATCCCACTCATTGCCGACATGTCTTCCAACATCATGAGTGAAAAGATCAATGTCAGCGACTATGGCATGATCTACGCCGGAGCCCAGAAGAACATCGGCCCCGCCGGTGTCGTAATCGTCATCATTCGCGAAGACCTTGTCGGTATGATTGAAGGCCTGCCGACAATGCTCGACTATGCAACCCACGTAAAAGCCGCATCGATGTTCAATACTCCGGCTACCTACGGCATTTATATCGCCAAACTGGTTTTCGATCACATGCTCAGCCTTGGTGGCGTTGAATATTTCGAAAAACTCAATCACGAAAAAGCAAAAATCGTCTATGATGCGATCGACAATTCAAAGCTGTTCAAAGCCCATGTTAAGCCTGGAAAAGACCGCTCATTGATGAATATCCCATTCTTCACCGACAGCGAGGACCTCAACAAGAAATTTCTCAAGGAAGCTGAAGCCGCAGGCCTGGTTACTTTAAAAGGTCACCGCAGCGTTGGTGGAATGCGCGCCTCGATCTACAATGCCATGCCGATCGAAGGCTGCAAAAAGTTGGCTGACTTTATCGCCAAATTTGACCGGGAAAATTCCTGATCGTTTGCCAAGCCCGGATAAGACAAGGAAAGGAAAACAAAAATGACAAAAAAAATCCTGGTTGCAACCGAAAAACCCTTTGCTCCTGAAGCCATTGAACTGATGAAACAGGTCATCGAAGGCAACAGCGAGTATGAAATGGTTTTGCTTGAAAAATACACCGAAATAGCCCAGTTCAAAGATGCGGTGAAAGACGCACATGCGCTGATCATCAGAAGCGACAAGGCTTCAAAAGAAATTATCGATGCCGCGCCAGAGCTTAAAATTATTGTTCGCGCCGGCGCCGGTTATGACAACATCGATTTGGCAGCGGCCAGCGATAAAAAAATCGTCGCAATGAACACTCCGGGGCAAAACGCCAACGCAGTTGCCGAACTGGCTCTGGGCATGATGGTTTACATCGCCCGCTGCAAATTCAACGGCAAATCCGGCTCTGAGCTGCTCGGCAAAAAACTCGGCCTGCATGCCTATGGGAACGTAAGTCGCGCTGTTTCCCGAATTGCCAAGGGTTTCGGCATGAAAGTCCACGCTTTCGATCCATTCGTTGAAACCAACAAAATCGAAGCCGAAGTCGTCAGAGCCGAAAAGACGGTTGAAGATCTTTATCGCAACTGCCACTACATCTCTTTACACATACCAGCAACCGAGCAAACGAAAAAGTCGATCAACTACAATCTTCTCAGTCTGATGCCCAAGGGTGCAGTTCTTGTGAACACCGCCCGCAAAGAAGTCATCTGTGAAGAAAGCCTTAAAAAGATTCTCGCCGAAAGAAAAGACTTCCGTTATGTCTCTGACATCGCGCCCGATTGTGCTGAAGAGCTGATGAAAGACTTCGCCGATCGCGTGTATTTCACCCCGAAAAAACTAGGTGCCCAGACCGAAGAAGCAAATATCAACGCCGGCGTTGCCGCCGTAAAACAGATTGTTGCCTTCTTTGACAAAGGCGACACCAGTTTTCAGGTCAACAAGTAAAAACAATCTCGCAAAAGAGCCGACAAACGGTCTCATTTCAAGATTAAAGCCCTTCAGTTTATCTGAGGGGCTTTTTTAATCGGCTTTGTTTTCAACGCGCTAAAAAGCTCTGGCTTGAAAAATAGTATCAGGGCTGAAATGGCAATTGATTCAATCACCTTTCGCCTGAAAAAAAAGGGCGATCCATAGCGGATCACCCTTTTTATGGCTGAAGACATTTAGCCCTAAACCAATTGCTGGTTACTTTCGGCCAGTTCGAGTTTTTTCTGGATACTATTCAGTCTTTCGAGCACGAAAGGGTTTGTTGCAGAAGAATTCAGTTTTTTCATCACCAGCGGCATATTGGCCATTTCTTTAAACATCACTGGCGATTCTATCAGATAGGTTACCGACTTTTCTTCGCTCATCCACTGTTTTTCAGAGTGATCGACCCCTGATTCAATTTTTTGTTTCAACAAGGCAATCGCTTTTTCCATGTTAACGCGGCGCACCTTCTTGCCAGTCTGCAAAACGAAATCGAGAACGGCTTCAAGGCCGCGGGAAAAATCGAATTCATAGAGTCTGGGGAAGATAATTTTGTCCCAGTCGGTGCCTTCTATTGGTTCACCTTTTGTTGACATGTAGATGTGGTGCTTAAGTAGATAGCTAACCGCCCGCTCGATGTTTTTACCGAATTCATCGTAGTTTCCAGTATATTTTACGTAGGCGAGCATGCCTTCAAGCATTACCGTGGTAGAAATCAATGATCCCTTGCCACTCCCGGTGTAGGCAGCATCATCGCAGTTATAACCGCCGTCAGGCAGCTGATAGCGTTTTATCCAATCCTTGGCCCATGGCAACCAGGCAAAGACATCGAAATCAACTTTCGATGCCAGCCGCATAAGCGAGCCCAAAAAGCAGAAGCACAAAACTTCTGTGTAAGCGTTGATGTCTTCCGGAGCATCTTCTTCACGGACCGGAAAAACATGGAGATACTGTCGGTCTGCACAAACCAGTAGTTCCTTGAAGGTTTCCACCGGAACGTCAGACAATCGTTCGGTTTCCTCGAGGAGGAGAAAATACCACCAGGGGGAGTCCCATTTGGGCCAGTAAACATCCCTCTCGATCATCATCGATGCCTGCTCACTGGCGAGAATTTCTTTAATTTCGTTTAAATCATTGGCCTTCAAAATGCCCGAACTCATAATCTAATTCCCTCTTAAGAATCATATCATCAGAACAAACTTGTAATCATGCCGTTTTCATTTTAACTCATCTGAAGGAATTTGCAAAGTACCTGAATTTTATAAATTGCAGCAACGAAAAAGCAGTTCAAATGCGCATAAAAATCAAGGCGACCATCGCTTCACCGATCTTTTCTTCTGGAGGAAACCTATAAAAAATTACTCCGGCGGTTGGCAGAGTTATGTTAATCGATTAAAATTGTTCAAATGAAAGAGCGCAAAGAAAAAATCAACCGCTGGCTTCAATTCTTCGGCAAAAGATTGTCGAATCTCTTTTTCGGAGTTCAGCAAAGCAACAACAGCCTACCCACGGAAATAGATAAGGCGTGCCAGGCTTTAACACCGACAACCGGCGGCAAAGAACTTTTCGTCGTCTGGGATGCAATTGGCGATGGCCGTGTCGTTGGCGTTTTTTCAAAAGAATCACTTGCCGAGGAAATTAGGGAAATCAACCCTTATTATTTTCGCTATTACCGCTGCCGACTCGATTTGCCCACCGAAAACGAGATCGAGTGGCTCGATGAGGACCAGAAATGGCAGCTTGAGCGCCTGCGAATCAAATACGGCCTCGAGCGAAACTAGCCTGATTATCCGACTATTTAATAACCGGGTTTTTCGGCATTTTTCAGATCTTGCTCTTGCCCTTTTTCAAACCGCTTCTTTTCAGGCGCCATTTTGCCGGAGCTTCGCGCCGATAACCATCAAAAAGCAAGCCGCCATACTCGCGTAGAATCTCTTCAGCAAGACTGATGACCGTATAGGTCATTTCGCTTGAATAGAGAAGTTTGAAGGCTTCAGAAAAGCGATAGGCAAACTCGGGTGCGACTCTTTTCAATACCCGGGGAATACTTTTTCCCTTAGCCGACCAATGACCATTGCTAAGCAGGTAAAAGTCCGCCAGCTCATGATAAAGTTTGCCGGCGGTCGCGATTGTTTCGTCAAAGCTGCGCGGCGTGCGCAAGTCATCGCATAAATCGCTGATGAAATAGCGACGATTATCAATTTCTTCTGGCGATAAAGCTTTCGGCCCCATCAACAATAGATTGTGCGCTTGAGTTTTGATTCGGTCGGCCAGACCGCCGATGTTTTTTAGTATAAGCCCCTGATTGACCATAAAAGGCAAAGATGGTACGCCGCTGGCTGCGTCAACCTTTTCGAAAAACCAGCGCAAAGTCTCGGGGTCATGAACGAAAGCCTCGATTTTTCGATCTTCGAAAACGAAAGATTCGCGAAAAGCGTTGTCAAGATGGCGATAAACGATCACCAGGTCATAATCCGAATCCGGGGTATTTTCACCGGTTATGATCGATCCGCAAAGAAAGCAGGCCTCGGCATCGGCATACCGGACTGCTACCAGGCGCTGGCCACGCTTAACTATTTCCGGAAAATTATCTGAACCAAAAAACATATTAATCCTGACTATCCTCGTCGATAAATTCTGAATAAAGCTTTTTACTGCATTCAGGACAGATACCGTGCGAGAAGGTGGCCTCTGAATTTCTGGAAATGTATCTCTCGAGAATGTTCCACTGGCCATCATTATCACGAATCTTTTTGCAGTTTGCACAAATCGGCAACAGCCCCTGCAAAACCTTCAGACTATCATTGGCTTTGCCCAGTTCATTTTCCAAACGAATGCTGTTAAGGCCGACCAGGCTTACCATGGTCAGGCTCTGGAAAAGAAAAGTGCAAACCAGATGGACCTGACTGACCAAATCGTTATTAAAAATAGAAACAAAATCTTTGCTCAAAAAAAGAACCAGGCCGCGCAGAAAAAATTCAATGCCCAGAAACAGATTTACCGATCCGTAAAACCTGAGAAAGAACTTAACCGGCAAAGTCGTAGCAGAAAAGCATGAAAAACAGATTTTAAACTGCATTAACAAAACAAAAGCGGCGACGAGCAAAGTTCTAAGACTAATGCTGTCGGGGTAAAACTGAAAAACTGCAGTTAAGGCCAGCAACACGGCGGCCATTAAGGCAAAGCCACGATTCGGGGCTTTTTCCTGCAAAAAATGACTGAACCCTGACATCCACATGTAGAAACCTGAAAAAATGAAGGCGTTGCCCAGAAAAATCGTCAAAGGGGTGGGAATGGCTTCAATTGTGCGCATGAGCACAGCAAAATGGGTCAATCCGATT
>CAZTHA010000269.1:0-6156 GCA_964613435.1 uncultured bacterium | reverse complement strand
CATCGCAAAATTCGCGTGGCTGTTTCTTCTGACAACCAGCCTTCTAAAAACGTTATTACCAAATCAGCTCCGATCAGCAAAGTTTTCGAACCTATCTACAAAAATACTTTCGTGAACTTTGATCAGGCTACCAAACGCTTGCCCCGTCTCGATGAAAATGGTCGCCTCCTCATCATCTGCTACGACGATTTTATGGATGCTATGGCTCCTTTCGTTCAGTGGAAAAAGAAAATCGGCCTTGACGTGAAAATGGTTCCCGTATCTGCAGCTGGCAAAACCAATGATGAAATCAAAGCTTTCATCCAGGATGAATACAATCAGGGTGGCCTGACCAATATCATGCTGATTGGCGACTCTGCTCAGATCCCAACCAATAAAGGCGTAAAAGAACGCGCCGACTCTGACCCCTGCTATACCAAGCTTGCTGGCGATGACCACGTTCCCGATGCAATCATCAGCCGTCTTTCTGCAGAAAACAAAGAACAGGTTGCCTATCAGGTAGCCAAATTCGTAAACTACGAACAGTTCCCCACCGAAAATACCGCATGGTATACAAAAGGTGTTGGTATTGCTTCTGCTGAAGGTAATCCCGCTGATAAAGTTTACATGGATCAGAACCGCGAAGCACTTTTGGGCGCTATGTTCAACCATATCGATCAGATCTATGATCCGAGAGCTTCAAAAGCCGACGTTACTAAAGCAGTCAATGAAGGCCGCAGCCTGATCAATTACCTTGGCCATGGTTCAAGCACCAGCTGGGGTACAACTTACTTCAACAATACTGATGCTTCTAACCTTACCAATGGTTGGATGCAGCCGATTATCTTCGACGTTGCATGTGTAAACGGCAAATTCGTAAACTTCTTCTGCTTCGGCGAAGCTTGGATGCGCTCAGGCAGCATCACCAAACCCGCTGGCGCAGTAACCTATTGTGGTTCTACCACCAATATGCAGTGGGTTCCCCCGATCAAAGTTCAGGAAGAATTCAACAAAGAACTTATCGCAAAAGAAGTTTACAAAACTGTTGGCGGTATTTTCACCAACGGTATCATCAAAGGCCTTGAAATCTATGGAACTACCTCCAGTGGTTCAGGCGTAATGATGTATGAACAGTGGCATATCTTCGGCGACAGCACTCTTATCTGCCGCTTCAAGGCTCCCACCAAGCTTGAAGCCGATGCAAAAGCTGTGCGTAACGAAGACAACGTTACTGTAAGCGTTTATGTTCTCGATGAAGAAGCTAATCCTGTTAGCAACGCTCGTGTAACTGTTTACACTGAAGGCGTTGAAAATGTAAAAGTTGCAACCACCAATGAAAACGGTGAAGCTGTAGTTACCATGCCCGCAGAAATGACTGAAGGTTATGTAACTATCATCGGCGCCGATGTAGTTCCGGTTGTTGATCAGAAAATCGCTTTCTGATAAAACTTTAACCAAAAGGTTCTCAGAAAGCCGCTCCCTTTGGGAGCGGCTTTTTTTTTTGCCCAATTTTTCTTTTACGTGATCCGGTTGAAGGGGGGGCGCAAACCTTAACCCCAAAAACACACAGTTAGCGGCGGAAACCTTTCCACAAAACTGATTCTGGCATCTTGTTTCGGGGGAGATAACTTTTAAAGGCTTCGCAAGGAAAAGCTTGGCTATAAAAAACTATGGAGGCCTCGGGCGATTCATCGAAGGGGAAGGGGGCTGGAGTTTGCTGACAAAAGCACTTCTCAGGTCGTTTTCTTTAGGGGGTATTTAAAAAAACAGGCAATTTTTACCGGGATTAAAGAATACTTTTCAAGACCAGAATTCGCAAAATAAAGTTGGTGATCATTCCTGCTGCAATATCGTCGGCCAGAATGCCCGTGCCACCACGGAAGCTTTGAAAGAGGTTTATCGGGAAAGGTTTTAGTATGTCCAGTGCTCTAAATAGAATGAATCCAACGATAATTGCCGTCCAGCTCAAATCACCGATAAAGATTAGTGCAGTCCACATTCCCGCTGCTTCATCGATGACTATTTCCTCGGGGTCCTTGCTGCGAAGAATTCTTTCGACCTTTTCAGAAATGCCTATGGCAAGAAGAATAAAAATGAACAGACAGGTTCCCTGAGCCAGGTTGCTGAAATCTTTCATAGCCCAGAAAAGCAGTAGGCCAAAAAGGCTGCCCGCAGTTCCCGGAGCTTTGGGCAGGTAGCCGAGCCCAAGACAGGCGCCAAGAAGTTTTATGGCCTCGGACCCAGTTGAACTACTGGTCCAGGAGGTGCCAATTTTTTTTGAAATAGTCATAACCTGAATATACCGTTGATAATGCCGCAATATACATCAACAGTTGTATTATTGGGGCGTGAAATCTGGCAAGGGTTTCCGACCAGATCGAGTACTGGTAAGTTTCAAAAATAATCTGCAGACTCAAAAGACATAAGGCAGTAATGATTGCCGTCAGCTGAGTTGTTGTCTTTAGTTTACCGGCGTTGCTGGCATCGATTACCTTTCCCTTTTCTGCGCAAACGAGTCTTAAGCCGGTTACGGCAAACTCTCTGGCAATTATGATTACGGCAATATAACCGGCGGTAAAGGTCAGGTTGCGATACTCGACCATCAAAATAAGTGCGGTAGAGACCAGAAGTTTGTCAGCAATCGGGTCCATGAATCTGCCAAGCGTGGTAATCTGCTGGTATCGGCGTGCCAAATAACCATCGTAATAATCGGTGATCGCTGCAAAAATGAAAATCAGTGTGGCAATAATTTTGCCCCAGTCGTTTACCAGTGCCGAAGTCGGTGAGCGCCAGCAAAAAGCCATTATGAAAAATGGGATGCAAAATATTCGCAAAAGTGTAAGCTTGGTGGCGATTGTCATGGGATTTCAGCCTTGAAATCATAGGCGTCGGCCTGGGTGATTTTGCATTTCACGATCTGGCCTGGCTTCAGATTGTTCGCGGAATCAATAATGGTTCGGTTGTCCACTTCATAGGCATCCCAGATGGTTCTGCCAAATGCCAGCCTTTCTTCAACGCTATCGATCATAACATCCACTTTTTTGCCAATGAGTCTACGGTTTCTTTCTTCAACCAAAAGTTGCTGCAGCGTCATTAGCTGGTCAAGTCTTGATTGTTTGATATTGTTCGGGATTTTGGGAATGATCTTTGCGGCGCTGGTGCCTTCTTCTGTGGAAAAGGCAAAAGCTCCAACCCTGTCAATAGGATGTTTTTCGATAAATTCAATCAATTGATTAAAGTCTTCGTCGGTTTCCCCGGGAAAGCCAACGATGAAAGTAGTTCTAATTGAAGCCGACCGATACCTTTTTCGAATATGCCGAATAATTTTAACGATGTGCTCAGGAGAAGTGTGTCTATTCATAAGGCGCAACATCCGGTCAGAAAAATGCTGAAAGGGAATGTCGAAGTAGGGGACAACCTTGGGAATTTGGTAAAGTTGGTCGATAAGCTCGGCATCAAGGCCTCGGGGATGCATGTAATGAAGTCTGATCCAGTCGATACTGTCGATTTTTGCCAATTTGTTGACCAGTTCAGGTAGCATGCAGGCATTGTTTTGCTCTGTGCCGTAGCGTGTAATATCTTGAGCGACAACCGAAATTTCTTTTGCTCCGGAATCGGCTAATTTGGCGGCATCATTGAGGATGTCCTTTTCGGGGCGGGAGTAAAATGGGCCGCGAATTGAGGGGATTGCGCAATAACTGCAGCGATTGCTGCAACCTTCGGCAATTTTGAGTATTCCGATGTGGGGCGGAGTGAAAAATCTCCAACTTTTGTTGTAGTCCTTTTCAATGATTTTGCCACCAGGTTTGAGGCTGCAGAGGAACTCAACGTTGTCATCGCTGAGAAATTCAAACGTAAAATCAAGCTCGGGGATCTGTTGGCGGATTTCTGAATGATATCTTTTGATCAGGCAACCAAATGCCGCAACTTTGAGTCTGGCAGAAATGTTTTTCAACTCAAGGGCCTTGAGAATCGTCATGATCGATTGTTCTTTGGCGTCTTTGATGAATCCGCAGGTGTTTATAAGTAGAAGGTCTGCATTTTCGGGTGCTTCGGACCATTGCCAACCAAAACGGGAAAACCTGCTGGCTATGGCTTCGGAGTCTGCAGTGTTCTTTGAGCAACCGAGGGATATTAGATGAAATTTCATACGCAAACAGAATACATTTTTGCGGGTAAATTGGCAAGAAGAAGCTGCTAATAATGCCTGATCAAAGGCAAAAAAGACTTTATTATGATTAAATTGATAATGTTATCGTTAAATGAGTTTTAAAACAGACTCTTCTTTTAACCTCCTTTTGTCGATATATCTTATATTATTAAATCTCAGGAGTTGAAATGCTAAAGTCTGGATTGAGCAGGCAAAAAAGTTATAGTTTGCTTTTTGTTCTGGGATTGATTCTGGCAATCACGAATTCGAACACTTTTTTTCGCTTGCTTTCGGCTGCTTTCGTGGATAAGTCGGTATATGCGGCTGAGCATGATCAGGGCCTGAAAAAGTCAGATGAATTCGGGCGAGTTGAGCTGGCAGACCACTTTTCAAAGTTTGCCGTATGCAAAGAATGTCTTCCCGGCTCAAAATGTTTTTCTGTCTGCGTCGTTGGCGAAGTGGTTTATCCAGGGCAATTCGAATTGCCCGAACCTTCAACCGCTCTCGATGCTTTGTCTTGTGCTGGCGGAATTAGTCCGAATGGTTCATGCAGGACCATAAAGATCTTTAGAAATGGTTACTGTCAGGAATACGACCTATATGATTTTATCACTGAAAAGTCTGACTCCAGTCCTGCTTTGGCGGGTGGAGAAACAATAGTAGTCGAACCGGTTAAAAGTCTTGTAGAAGTTCGCGGCAGGGTTTCTCGACCAGGGATTTTTGAATTGAAGCCCGAAGAAAAAAACCTTAGTTGGGTTTTAAAATTTTCCGGGGTCGATAACTCCGGCAAAGATGATTTATTAATCAATATTTTCAGGTTGTCAGGAGGAATATATCGACACGTGCTTTCTGAGAAAATTCCTCCAGAAAACCTTTCTAGAAATGAGATCGTTCAATTTCTTCTTGAAGACCATGACAAAATTGAAGTTGCTGTAGATAACCTACAAAGCCAGAGCGTTGAAATAGAATTGTTGGGTTGCTTCAGGCATCCTGGCAGAATTAGGACTGATCGAACTGTTAGACTTTCAGATTTTGTTTCCTCCGTGTATCTTGAAGAGGATTATGCTCAGGAGTATGCAGAAATACTTCGGCCGGACTCTGAGTCGGGAGAATTTGAGGTTATTGGATTTTCTGTTGAATCGGTTCTTGAGGGCCGTGAACATGCCGACCTAATTCTGAAGAATAATGACCGGATAGTTGTTTTTTCGCGGCAAGAGCTTGGAAAGCTGGCAAAGGTCGCAATTGAACAAAGAATAAGCGGCAAGCAAATCTTTCAATGGCGTGAAAACTTGCGGATATCTGATTTGGTTACGATGGCTGGCGGCTTGGAAAAGGGTACCGGCAATGTAGCTGAGCTTATCAGAAAACAGATAGTTGATGGCAGTATTCAATCGGTTACGGTCATTGTGGATCTGGCTAGAGTTTGGTCAGGAGATGCAAGGCACGATATTTCTTTAAAACCGTTCGATATACTTGTGATAAAGGCCAAAGCCGACAAGAACCGATAAAAATCGGGATTTAATGCGGTTTTATTTCAAGCAGCCTGCTATTGTCTTCTTAGGACATTAATTCCGGTTAATAATGTTTTTTATTGCCTGATTCAGCCTGCTCAAAGATGGAGAGACGGCTTCCATATTGCCGCCCTGGCTTGGCAGCACTATGCCGAGTTTTTGAGCCTCAGCTTCTCTTGAAGAACTTCTTGATTGCATTCTCGCCAGGGTTTTTGAAAATGGCGCTGATGGAACGACAACACCCACTTCATGACTGCCGGTTTCTTTTATCTCGCTGGAAGAAACATGCTTTTGGGTAACAATAGGAGCTGTTACGGGATCCTTGCTGCTAAAAACAACAGCTTTTTGCGGCTCTTTTTTTATGGTTTTCGGTTTTTTGCGTATTTCAATATTCTGTGCCGGCTCAGATTTCCAACTCATTGAAAATTTTTCTTCGGCCGGTTCAACGGCGACAGGTTCGCTATGCGCTGAAACTACCGGTGCTGGCTCAATTATTTTATGTTGAGGAGTTACGGC
>CAZTHA010000268.1:0-6167 GCA_964613435.1 uncultured bacterium | reverse complement strand
TCGTTTTTACACCCTTTGTGACGAGAATCCGCATCGATACCTGCTGGCACTGACCTTTCTCATGACGGTTCGTTGCATTCCGGTCCTCTGTTATGGTGATGAACAGGGCTTAACCGGTCACGAAGGTCCGAAGCCTTTAAACCGCGGTGACATGGTTTTTGATGAAGGGTCGGCACTGTTCAAAAAAACTCAGCGTCTGATTAAATTACGCAAAGAAAATTTGCCGTTCCGTCGCGGTCTGCATTGTCATCTTTTTGCCGATGATACTGCTTTGGCCTACGCAAGACTTACCCCCGATGCTATCGGAGTTACAGTAATTAACAATTCAGATCAGCCGCGCCAGCTTGTTTTTCCATTTCCATTCAAGCTATACCAACAGTTGACCTTGCCGGATCTTATTGGCTCAGCAAAAGCAATCGTTCGCCAGGGGCAGTTCGAAGTCTTCCTGCCTGCCTACGGCTGCGCTGTGTTTGTACCGGATTCAAAACCGGAATTCTATGCTGATGCATTCAGGCACTGGCAAAAACACCTTGAAAACGAAATAGCATGGGGAACGCGTCTGGTTAAGTTCAAGGTAAAATTCGACTATGTTCCCGAAAAGGTGCAGGTTTTCCTTACCGGCAACTGTAAAGAGATCGGTAACTGGAACCCTGATAAGGGAGCTGTGCCAATGGTGAGAATTTCCGATGACGAATTTGAAGCCGAGGTTCGGCTGCCACTTGGTCGAATCGTCGAATGTAAATGCTTGTTCAAGCAGCTTCAGGAAGATGAAACCAGCCTCACTGTCTGGCAAAATGAAGATAATCAGATTTTTGAGGTCAGAAACGAAGGTTGTGAATACGTGCATTTGAGCTGGCGTACTTTGGCCGAAACAGACAGTAAATAACGTTTGTTATTTAGTCCCGAGAAAGGTGAAAAAATGCGTTCATTTAAATGTTTGATGGTTCTTTTTGTGGGTTTATCTCTGCTGGTCGGTTGTGGAAGCTCGAAAAATGAAAGCTCAACGGCATTGCAATCCAAAAAAGTGACGGTTTCCGGAAAGGTCGCTTATGAGGTGGCATTGCCCGCTAGCCTGGCCAAAGGCAAAAAGTATCCGTTATTTTTCTTTCTCTCCCCGGATGGCGCTCCCAAACAGTTTTTGCCTTCGGCCGGTCCGGCCTGTGAAGATTTAAAGTGTATTTTTGCCGGTTCCTATAATTATCGAAACAATACCCATCCTGATAGTTGGGCAAATGCAATTAAAGACTGTATCGAACATCTTAAGAAAAACCAGCCGGTCGACAGCGACAAAATTTTTCTGGGAGGCTTTTCAGGTGGGGCTCAGGCCTCCTATGTAACCTCTTTTTTTCATAAGGGTATCTGCCGCGGTATTCTTGCCAACAGCGGAGTTATCCATCAAAACCTGCACGACCCGGGTGAGCTTGGGCAGTGTCGTCTTAAGGCTGTTGCTTTGATAAGTGGAACAGACGACGGGGTGGTTACTCCTGATCACCTCAGGAAGGATGAAAAACTCTTGCAGAATACGGGAATTAACAGCAAATTCATTTCTTTCAAGGGTGCTCATCAGGTTGCCCCGAAAGACAAATTCCTCGAAGCTATGAAGTGGCTTTTGAAACAGTGATCTGATGCTGCAGGAGCATAGTGGTAATCGGCTTGGTAGATTTCTTGGAAGTTCAAGGCCTGCTGCGATGCTTGTTCAAGCGCTGTCAAGAAGTGGCAATCATCTTCATTTTTAAGATAAGATATTTCTTGAATTGGTTTTTACAATAAAAAATTATCGTAAAACAATAAAAAATTGTTGCTATACGGATAAAAATTTGTTAAGATCAAAATGTCGAAAAAAGTAAATCAAGGAGAATTCAAATGACAACAGAAACTCTTAACAAAAAAATTGCCAATGTTGAGCGAGGTTCATACTGGTTCGGAATCATCGGTCGCATGCTGATCTTTCTTGGCGGTCTCGCGATGATTATGGCGATTATGATGATCTATCCGTATATGCAGGAAGGATTCAAGGAAATGGCGAACCTGCCGGTGAGCTTGCTGATGACTGCCGTGCAGAACCTGTTTGTCGGGTGGCTTTTCCTTTTGGCAAGGGACGCGTTTGACGCTATTGTTGGATTGTTCAACGATACCAGGGATATTGTCTGATGCCGGTAATATTCAATCTCGATGTGGTGATGGCGATGCGCAAGATCAAGCTTAAAGATCTTGCCGCAAGAATTGATATCACCGAGGCCAATCTTTCCAAGTTAAAAACTGGTAAGGCTAAAGCAATCAAGATTTCCACTCTTGAAGCGCTTTGCCGCGAGCTTGAGTGTAAGCCTGGCGACATAATTGACTTCGAACCCTGATTGTCTTTGTTGTAGAGCATTCGGTTCCTGGCGAACCAGATCGCAATTCCAATCACCACCGGGTGATTCTGGCCCTGACCACCGCCTTCTGGGATGCCTGGTTACGCGGCTACGATTTGGCGCAAGCCTGGCTGAATGGCTCTGGAACTATATCGGTCCTCGAAGAAAAAGATCGCTGGCAGCGCAAATAGGCTATTTTTCAACAGCCAGCTCAAGAATCCGGTGTGCGGCAGGCACATCGATTACCACGATATTTTCATTGATTGAAGTGCCGATGGTTGCCGTCTCAACCTTTCCGGCGTTTTCGTCTATCCTGAAGACCCTTTGTATGTTTGGTTCCCAATCTGCTACTATGTCGCTGAGCGAAGCCATCTTCCTCTGAGGAAAAACTTCAGGAATAAGCTGTTTTAGCTCCTTCAATGCTTCAGGGGAAAGCTTGCGCAAAAGTTTGATTTTATTGCCGTAGCGGTTTTGCACAGTTTGCGCCGACAATTCGAATTCTTTGTTCGGCTGCATAGGGTCATAGAAATCGGGATTGTTGAAATGAAAGACATTACCATCTGAATCTATAACTATTCCCTGATAAAATGGCCCCCAGCCATAACCGATCGCGCTGTCTTCAAAGATTGGAGGCATGACCAGCTGACTGATATCGCATTCCTGAGCCGACAAAATTGCCGCAGAAAAAACTATGAAAATCATTATCAACAGTTTTATTTTTTGCATTTGGTTTTCCTCGCAGGATTAACGGGTAGATTCATTCAAAAAAACACTCAATGATACGTTTAACATAAGAAAGAGCCGCCAGCTTTTCTAAAACCTGACGATAGTCTTTGCGATGGGTGTGGCCAATACACAGGCATTCGCCTGGGCCTGCACCAATTCGACCTTTCGAACCGGGGCAAAACTGTATGCTCGCATCTATTTGCCTAACCTCTGCTTTGCAGGCATCATTATTGGGAATACAGAATTCATAGGAAACTGAAGCTTTGCTATCAGCTTCTCCGCGCAGACCATTTTCATCGAGAGCACTCAAATCAATTTCAATTTTTTTCATGATGCTTTTATCTGCTCCAGAAGCAGCATCGCAGCCAGTAGCGACCATGGCAATGCAGACAATCAATAAGAAAGCTGTTTTCACCCAAAAATTCTCCCATCAAGCTAATGACATAATAACTGATCTTTATTTTTGCCGCAAACTCAGAAATCATTGGCTAAAAAAATCACCGAAATTTTTCCGGAATTGAACAAATCGCATGAAATCAATTGCAGAGTGATCGTTTTCGAAAGGCATCCTTGATTTTTTGAAATGGTGCTCTAAAAATCGTCTGGGGCAGTTTCTCAGAAAGCAAATTAGTCGAAGATTTTAAGAAATTCTTATCTGATTTTCTGGTTTTTGCCAAAGTTTGTCGAGAGCTTTTAAAAGTAAAATTGTGGTAAAATGCCTTTGATGTAAGTGCAATTTGATGCTTTTGCGGGAGGTAATTATGAGAAAAGAATTTACCGTTGGCGATATGATCAAAGCCCTTGAAAAGCTCGATCCTGATTTGCCAATCTACGATCAATACTGCGATGATGAAACCCTTGAGGAAGTCTGGTTCAACTGGAACAAGCCAAAACCAAAGACTCGCACCATATACCTGAAAGCCAGTCAGGAAGGCGATACCCTGACACTCGGTTGGACCGAAGACCGGGCCGGTGGCAAAATCGTTGAAAAGAAAAAAGTGGTAATTCTCTACCCCCCGGAAAAGGGCGTAACCGAACTGTAACCATTTTTTCAGTAAAAACTGAGTAGCAATCAGACTGTGTATCTGGCATTCCAGCTTTTGGGGAAAGTCAGCCGGTTGCCGTAAACGAACCTGATCAGCTGCCCGTGATGCTGTATTTCATGCTCGAGCAGGTCAAAAGCGAAGCTTCTTTGAATTTCGTTTAAATGAGAAAACTCGATGCTGTTGAAAAATGAAAACGTTGATTCCAGCGTCTTTAAAATATCTGCTTTGGTGATTGGATTTGCGAGACTGCAGGAGAAGCCTTTCCACTCACTCGCTTCGATAGCTCTGAGGTAACTTTCTCTGGCTCCGATGATGCACCAGAGTTGGCCTGCAATGCTGTTTGATGGCAAATTCTGCAGTTTAAGCTGCAAGGCATCTTCTTCCAGATGATCTACAAGATCGAAGGTGAGGCGAAAGGCCCGGTCCAGCTTCCCCTGCAAGATTTTATACATTCATTTGTTCCTTTCATATCCGATGCTGTGTTTAATTTTCGATTCTTAGATTGAAGAAATTATGGAACTAAAAAAGCAGCGGTTTTTGACACCGCTGCTTCAAAATTTAAATAATTATTAGAATTCGTTTTCGTTGGTGAGTTCTTTTTCACACTGTTCGATGAGCGTGCGCAGGTTTTCGGCTTCGACTCCGCTCGGATTGGCCTGCAGGAACCTGCGGGCAGCGTCGACGGCTTCGGTGAACTGACGCTTGCGTGCATAGATGACCGCCAGGTTGTAATAAACCTGAACGAATTTCGGGTCGATTTCGAGAACCTTCATATATGCGGCAATGGCCTCATTGATGCGGCCCTTTTCGAATTCCTCGGTACCGATGTTGTAATAGGCTGAAGCATCCTTGGGATTAAGGTCAATAGCCTTTTTCCAGAGTTCAATAGCCTGGTCATACATGCCTTTATTGTAGTAGGCGATACCAAGCTTGTTGCGGGCTTCCGAATCCTGGGGATTGTATTTGATGACGCGCTTCCAGATTTCGATGGCACGGTCATACATTTCGCGATTGTGATAAGCTGTGGCCAGATTCGAAAGAATGTCAGAATCTTCCGGCTTGTATTTAAGGGCTTTTTCCCAGCATTCGACAGCCTTGTCAAATAGATCCATCTTGATGTAGGCGATGCCAAGCTTGTTAAACAGCTCACCGTTTTCAGGTGTGATTCGGATCGCGTCTTCCCATTCAGAGATGGCCTGGTCAAAAAGGTTCTTCTGGAAATAGGCAATACCAAGGTTGTTGTGGGCATCGACATCGTTTGGAGCAAGATCGACAACTTTGCGCCAGCTTAGAATCGCATCGTCGAGCAGGCCTTTTTCGTCATAGGCATTGCCAAGTACGAAATAAGTATTTGGATTGTTGGGATCGAGTTCAATTGCTCTTTTCCAGTTGGCAATTGCATTGTCGAGGCGCCGCTTTTGTCGATAAGAATGGCCGAGCTTGAAGTAAATATCAGGATCGGTTGGATTTAGGTTTTTCGATTTTTCCCATTCTTCAAGACATTCGTCGAAACGCTGCAGATTGTAATAGGCAATACCCAGGTTGTGGTGAGCTTCGAAATGGTCGTTGTCAAGTTCGATGGCTTTCTGCCACTGGAAAATGGCTTCCTGGGTCTTGTTCAGTTTGGAATAGGCAATGCCGAGCTTGTGGTGCAGCTGTGGATCGTCATTCACGTAAGAAATTGCGCGATTCCAGAACTTGGCAGCTTCAGCAAAGTCTTCGAGTCCGCAGAAAGCGTTGCCGATTTTTTCACAAATATCAGCGTCTTCACTGCGTTTCTCCCGCACTGTGTTCCAGTATGAAATGGCCTTTTGAAAATTACCCGAGTTATATTGCGCAACACCGAGGTTAAAGTGGGCTTCGATATCGTTCGGGTTGATTGAAATACATTTTTCCCAGCACTGAATTGCCTTTTCAAGGTCGTCGAGTTTACCGTAAGCGGAGCCGAGTTTGAAATAGACTTCAGAATTTTCAGGAGTGATTTCAAGAATTTTCTGCCAGGTTTCGATGGCTTCACGATGCTGATTCAGCTTGCTGTAGG
>CAZTHA010000267.1:0-6179 GCA_964613435.1 uncultured bacterium | reverse complement strand
TTCTCCTGGTCATTCTTTTGCATGGCCTCCCGGTAAACCCCATGCAGCTTTTTAACCGAAGTCAAAGTTGTGGCGCTGGTAACCGCGTCGATATTGAACAGACTGGAATCAACGTCGGCGGTCCGGGCCTTAACCGTGTCTGGAGCGTAGTGGGTAAACCTGGCGGCACCGCCCTGAAATGGAGCATACCATGTTGCCGCCAGAGTTGCCGGAAAGCATATATACAAAAAACAGCGTCCGACCATAGCCGGATTGAACATATTTTTGCCGAAACCACCGAAAACCATCTTGGCAAAAACAACGCAAAAAATGCCACCGACGGCAATCTGCCAGAAAGGCACATTCGGGGGGCTGATAAGTGCAAGCAGCATGCCGGTTACCAAGGCCGCTGCCGAAGCGGGCTTGCCCTCTTTTCGGGTAAAAGCATACTCAGCCATCCAGCAACAAAACATCGAAAAGGCGACATAAGCCGCCGACCGCCAACCAAAGTTATAAACAGCCCCGATCAGCGGAAAACACAGAGCGATCAACATGTTCACCTGGGGCTTTTGATATTGAACGTATTGCTTTAAAACCATATTACCTCATCGATTCAATTATGATCTCTGCACATTTCTCGGCATGAGTCAGTGGCAGCGAATGTCCTGCCTGGTCAATTTCGTGAATGGTAGCCTGGGGCAATTTCTGCCGAATCAGTTCAAGCTGGTTTTTGGCCGAACAAACCTGATCTTCTTTGCCGATGATTGCTGTTACCGGACATTTGATTTCTGCCATTTTTTCGTGCACCTGTTCGAGAATATAAAGCATGGAATTCTTATCGCTCATCGTCGCCATAAGCGATTCGAACCTGGTATATCTGGGCAACCATGTTTCAAGGTATTCATCGCTGACTTTCTCAGGCAAAAAAACCTTTTCGAGATGGCTCTTCATTTTGTTCTGGGAAAGGATTGGTAGTACTGCTCCAAGCAAAGTTCCAAGGATCGCACCTTTGGCCAGGTTGGGGATCGACGAAGGTTCTTCTTTAGGGTTGTCCGGAGTAAGATATGGGGCAATGAAAATAAGCCCCTTAATTTTGTCAGGGAATTTTTGGGCAATTTTGCAGGCGATGAAACTGCCCAGAGAGTAACCTGCCAGCCAGACCTTGCCCAAGGCTTTCGCATCGATAAATTCCGCATAGAATTCCGTTTCCAGCCAGCAATCCGGTGTATCGTAAATTATTTCTTCACTACCCATGTGCCCGGGACGGTCTGGAAAAATGCAGCGGATTGAATCACTGGCCATTTTTTCGGATAGAGCAGAGAAATCTTTTCGACTTCCAGGGTTACCGTGCAAAAAAAGGATTGGTTCGCCTTTTCCGGCTTCAGAAAAGGATATTCGCGTCTCTCTGATGTCTACAGCTGAGGTTTGCTCAAGGTGGCTCATTATTTTCTCCTGCTGATTTTTTGCCATTCTAGCATAGCAGAGGGAAAACAAGAAACATTATTGGGAAAATCAACCCCGACCTTGGTGTACCCAGCAAAAAATGGTATAATGAAGACGGAAGCAGGAATGCTTCGCTTTGCCGTATCTCACCCCGGGACAAAGTGGGAGGCATCAGAAGAAAAACTTAATCTACCGCTACAGAGAAGAGAGAGCTCTGTCTTGAGGTTATTATGAGACCTGGTCGGTCTCTTTCTTTTTTAGGAACCTCTGTACCATCCGGGCTTTTGGTTATCTTCCCTGAAAATACAGGCCTCAGGAGAACAGGGAGATTTCAGAATTGCATAGCGACTGCAGTTTTTGCACTCAGGTTGAAGAACATTTCGGACTGTTTTTTCCTTACTCATTTCAGCCTCCTGTTTGTATGCTTCTGATTTAGTTATCGGCATATTGTCCATCGATGTTTAAATTTGTTCGAATTCATCTGCCGACTTTTAATTAGTAACTGCCTCACCTTAGACGTGTTCTCTGGTTTCATGAAAGTTGATTTCCGGCCATTCTTTCATAATATAATTCAGACGCCATTTATCGGAAGCAAAAAAGGTTAGGGCATCGGCAGTATCAGTTGCCAGGCTTGTTTTATATCGTTTTTTGAATTCTTCGAGACGGGCTTTATCTTCTGAATCTATCCATCGCGCTGTCGAATAATCGACCGAATGGTAGACAGCGTCGACGCCGTATTCTTCTTTGAGGCGCGACATGGTCACATCGAACTGCAGTGCCCCAACCGCGCCAAGAATGAATTCATTGCCAATCAGCGGGCGAAAAACCTGAACCGCGCCTTCTTCGGAAAGTTGCAGCAGGCCTTTTTGCAATTGTTTTGATTTGAGCGGATTCTTTAAAACCACGGATTTGAAAATTTCCGGGGCGAAATTTGGAATCCCGGTAAATTTCAGAGGCTCTTTCAGCGAAAAAGTATCACCTATTTTGATGGTTCCGCGGTTGTGAATACCAATGATATCGCCAGGATATGCTTCTTCGACATTTTGCCGGTCCTGGGCCATGAAAATAGTAGCATTGGCAAAGGTAACTTCTTTGCCCAGCCGGTGATGCATCACCTTCATACCACGCGAGAACTTGCCCGAACAGATTCGCACGAAAGCGATCCGGTCTCGATGCGCCGGGTCCATGTTTGCCTGAATTTTAAAGGCAAACCCGCTGAAATCTTTTTCATAAGGAGAAACAATACGGGTTTCAGATTGTCTTGGAGTTGGCGGGGGCGACAGTTCGACGAAGGCATCGAGAAGTTCCTGAACTCCGAAATTATTCAATGCACTGCCAAAGAAAACCGGAGTCTGATTGCCTTTTAGATAATGCTCCTGATCGAACGGGCTGGCAGCACCCTGTAACAACTCGATCTCATCGCGCAGATCGCCGGCTTGAAAGCCGAGAAGGTCGTCGAGTTTCGGGTCGCCCAGGCCCTTTATCGTAACGTTGTCTTGAGGCCGACGTGCCTGCCCCGACCTGAAAAGAACCAGTTCATTTCGGTACAGATTATAAACACCGCGAAAGCTTTTTCCCATGCCAATTGGCCAGGAAAGTGGCGCGCATTCGAGTTGCAGTTTGTCTTCGATTTCCTGAAGCAGATCGAGTGGCGACTGCCCTTCGCGGTCAAGCTTGTTAATAAAGGTAATAATTGGGGTGTTGCGCATTCGACATATCGACATCAGCTTTTCTGTCTGAGTTTCAACGCCTTTGACGCTGTCAATAACCATCAAAGCACTGTCAACTGCGGTAAGAACCCGGTAAGTATCTTCAGAAAAGTCCTGATGGCCAGGAGTATCGAGAAGGTTGACTTCATAATCGCGGTAATCGAATTTCATTACTGAAGTGGTAACCGAAATCCCGCGCTCCTGCTCGATCTTCATCCAGTCACTGGTAGCATGACGATCGGCTTTGCGGGCTTTGATGGCTCCGGCCATCTGAATGGCCCCGCCAAACAGCAGCAGTTTTTCAGTCAAAGTCGTTTTACCGGCATCAGGGTGACTGATAATTCCGAAACATCTTCTACGATCGACTTCTTTTTGATTGAATTTCTGCATCTGCGGCTCCTGCTGTTATTTCACGATTTTTCGTGAAGCACTATACTCTATTAAATGCCACAGGTCAAATGGCCAATTAACTGATCAGGCGGCCTTATCGATCATACTCTCGGCAAGATGCTTAATCTGCATAGCTTCAGTTAAACGGCTACGGTTGGGATTTGAAAAAACCGGCGGCATAACCGCATCGTTGATAACCTTGTTGGCCATTTCCAGAGTTTTTTGCGGATTTCCCGGCACCACACGAAGCTGGGTCGGCTGACCTTCAATTGTTTGTCCGTCGATATAACGGTATTGATCGATTGGGGAAAGTCGCTGCATTCCCTGCAGGGTTGTATTGTTCGCAGAGATAGATTGCCGATCAACAGTTCCCGGGTTTTTGTTTGCCTTTGTTTGTTGCAGTTTTTTAAGGTTTTCAAGATTTTCGGGGCGCAACGCCGAATCGTTCCGATTGAAAGAAGCGATTCCTGCTCCAGATTTATTAATGTTCATGTTTGCTCTGCCTTGTTTATTTTTGTCCGCACAGATTCATTTATCGGAAAAATCAAGACAGGGCTTTACTAAAGAATTTGCTGAACTGCCGCGCTTTTGTGGTAGAATTCTCTGAAATTATCTATTTTCAGAGGTTAATATGAAAAACGCACAAAAATTCGCCGAAGATCTCATAGATTTCTGTTATAAAAGCCCGACCGCCTATCATGCCGTAGCGCAGGTCGAAAAAATACTTTCTGAAAACAAGTTTTCCCGGCTTGATGAAAAAGACAGCTGGAAGCTCAAAAGCGGCGGCAAATATTATTTCATAAGAAATGACTCGGCTCTGGTGGCTTTTGTCGTTGGCAGCGGTAAGCCGGAGAAGGAAGGCTTCAAGATTGTCGGCGGACACACAGATTCTCCGGGCTTCAGAATCAAACCTGCGCCAGAAATGATGTCCGAAGGAAAGTATTTAAAGCTCAATACTGAAGTTTACGGCGGGCCAATTCTCAACACCTGGCTCGACCGCCCTCTAGCAATCGCTGGGCGTGTCGTACTTGCCGGCAAGAATCCAATGCAACCGGCTACAAAGTTACTTAACATCAGCCGCCCAATCTGCATCGTGCCCAACATTTCCGTTCATATGAACCCCGAAGTAAACAGCGGCTTTACCCTCAACAAGCAGAACGATACTCTGCCATTGCTTGGAATAATCAAAGATCGACTCGAGAGCAAAAATTTTCTGCTTCGCCTTCTTGCAAAAGAGCTAAAAGTAAACGCCTCGGCAATTCTTGATTTTGATCTTTTTCTCTATGACCATGCACGCGGAGAACTGGCTGGGCTCGAAAACGAATTCATCTCTGCCGGCCGTATCGATGATCTCGAAGCAATTCATGCTGGAATCAGCGCAATAACCGGTGTAAAAAAGCCGAAGTCAACCTGTATTATGGTCTGTTTTGACAACGAAGAAGTCGGCAGCTCAACCCAGCAGGGCGCTGATTCACAATTGTTGTTCACCACCCTGGAACGGATAATCATCGCAAACAAGTCTGGTCGAGAAGAGCTTTTCAGGGCTTTGGCGAATTCTTTTATCGTTTCCGCCGACGGCGCGCACGCAGTACATCCCAATATGGGTCACAAATGTGATCCGACTTCAAGGCCACTTATCAACGAAGGCGTTGTTATCAAAATGAGTGCAAACAAGAGTTACACTTCAGACGGTTTATCGGCAGCCATTTTTGCAGAAATCTGCAACAGGGCCAAAATTAAAACTCAGAAATTCGTTAATCGTTCAGATATGCGAGGCGGTTCGACTATTGGCCCGATCTCGGCAACCCATGTTAGTATAGACTCGGTTGACGTTGGAGTTCCGATGCTGGCAATGCACTCGATCAGAGAGCTTTGCGGTGTAGCCGACCACTTTGCCATGTTCAAGGCACTTGAAAGCTTTTATAACCTTTAAAATGCTGAAAAAAATCGTCAAACGAATAGTCTTACTGTTATTGGCTGCCGGTTGCCTGCTGATCATATTTTTTATTTTTATAATCAACATGATGATCAACCGGCCTCAGCTCATAGATCCCAGGCTTCTCGAAGATCGAGACTTCACCGAATTTACCTGCAAAAACGAAAATGGGCATAAAATTCATGCCTGCTTTTATAAAGGAGCGAGCGATCAAGGTGTGGTGATCCTCTGTCACGGCCATGGAGTGACTCACGGGCACATGAATGACATGGTTGCTTTTCTGCGTCAAACAGGCCTGGGACTGATTCTTTTCGACTTTCGCGCTCATGGCAAGAGCGAAGGCAAACTTTGCACAATAGGTCTTCATGAATGGCAGGATATAAAAGCGGTTATCAATGCGGCCAAGCAACAGGGATTAGTTGATGAAACGACGCCATTGGCAGGTTATGGCCGTTCAATGGGCGCAGCAACCCTTATCAATGGCTCGGCAAAGTTACCGGAAATAAAAGCGTTCATTCTTGAATCAAGCTTCGAAAGACTCAGGTCTATTGCCGCCCGTGATGCCAGACACAATCTGAATCTTCCTGACACCTTCATTACCGATCTCGCCTTCAAAATCATCGATAAGGTTACTTCAGCAACGTATTCAAAAAACAATCCGGTCGACAATATCGGATCAATCGGCTCAAGACCGGCGCTGATCATCCATGACGATCTCGACC
>CAZTHA010000266.1:1170-6182 GCA_964613435.1 uncultured bacterium | reverse complement strand
TTTCACGGTCTTCTTTGCCATGCTGCTTTGGAGAGAGGCCCCGTTAGTATCGATGCAGCTATTGTGGATTAACCTTGTAACCGATAGCCTGCCCGCCATTGCCTTGGGAATGGAACCCGTTGAAAGAGATATTATGAAGCGTTCACCAAAACCGAAAAGTGATGGGATTTTCGCAAATGGATATGGTGTGCAGATTATTCTGCAAGGCTTCATGTTCTCGGCACTTACACTGATTGGTTTCCTGATCGGCTGGAAGAGCACGGGTGATATCATTGGCGGACGTACGATGGCATTTATAATTCTGTCGTTGACACAAGTTATACACTCGTTCAATATGCGTTCCACGCATTCGTTGTTCACAATTAAGCCCTTTAGCAACCGTAATCTAAATTATGCCGCTGCGATTTCGACCGCTCTGGTTGCCTTGGTCGTATTTATACCACCTATTGCAGCAATTTTCGGACTGACACAGCTATCGGCTGGAATGTATGTGGGCGCGTTGCTACTGGCTTTCGTTCCGGTGCCAGTGTTGGAGATGTCAAAGCGGTTTGGATTGATTAAGCATCATCATTGATGCATTAAGGTTTAAGAAAAAAGAGCGCATACATGCCCTGAGCTAATGGGAAACGGAAACGCTACACGGAGGTGCAACGATGAATACATACATTGAAAGAGACGACCGTGCACGAAAGGCTGCGGTGGCTATGAAGTGGATATATGTCCTTTCTGGGGTTCTTATTGCCATAGCGGGAGCGATGGCCGGAAATATGTATCGTTGCTTCATGGGGCTTGTTTCCCTGCTGGTGGTTCCCGCATTGGCAGGTATCTACCGGTTCTTCAGACTTAAGCCTGGATGGCAGCTTGAGATATGGGTTTATGTATTTGCATATCTGAGCATTACGTTAGGCGGCTGTGTGGATCTCTATCAGAAAATCCATGGTTTCGATAAGATCGCCCATATGTTATCCGGAGCATTCACCGCTCTATTGGCATTTGCGCTATATCTATATTTGGAGCGAGAGCGCCCGATTCAGAACCTGAGCGCCGTTACCGCAACGTTTTTTGTGTTTTTCGCTTCCATGGCTGTCGCCGCGTTATTCGAAATCGGTGAGTTCGCGCTTGCGCCCATCGTCGGGCGTGATTTACAGCGAGTGATAGGTACTGGCGTGACCGATACCATCGTTGACATGATTGTCTGTCTGGTCGGAACCGTTTGCGTACTCCCGTTGATCATGCGCTTTTTTCGCGGAAAGCGCGATCTGTTCACTGACGCGGCGGTGTCCTTCTACTATAAAAACATGCAACACGAAGGAGAACCGATGCCCACAGAAAAGTGCATGAAATGCCGAAGCTGCCTGTATCCCGAATAACGATCCGTTTTACCAAAGGCAATTTTAGATAAGAAAGGAATCGATTATGATCATACAGCATTCCCAAATGCAATACTTGTTTGGTGATTGGAGAGGTGAAGCGATTCCCGGCAATGCCGCAGAAGTCTTGCAATCTTTTCTGTCCACCGAAAGCTTATATATAGCGGCTGCGCGTGAAATAACGACGAAACTTGAGAATCTGAATGACGAATTCAGAATTGCTTCGGACAGACAACCCATACAGCAGATTAAAACGCGTATCAAAACGCCCAAAAGCATTTTCCAAAAGCTGGTCCGAAACGGCTGTGAAGTAAGTTTGGAATCCGCTAAAAAGGAACTAAATGACATCGCGGGCGTTCGTGTGATCTGTTCCTATATTGACGATATATACACTTTGGCCGACCTGTTGGTGAAGCAGAATGATATTGAATTGCTGCGTACAAGGGATTATATCAAATCCCCAAAGCCAAACGGATACAGGAGTCTGCATCTGGTGGTAACGGTGCCGGTCTTTTTGTCCAAGTGTACAGAGAATGTCAAAGTCGAGATACAGATTCGAACGATCGCAATGGACTTTTGGGCTTCTCTGGAGCATGAGCTGGCTTATAAGTTTGCAGGTGAGATACCGCAGCTCGTAATAAAGGAATTATACGAGTGTGCGCAGACAATTTCTCAAACGGATGCAAGGATGCAAAATCTACGCAAGGTACTCATGGCTGCAAGTGAAAAAGATTAAGATCCTGTGCAAAAAACCGTGGAATAAGCCTGCTTATCCACAGTCGCAGCGGCATTACGCTGTAAGCGAAGATCAGGAGGTAAAATGAAAACGATCCGCGTATTAAAAGAAACATTTTTTTCAACCATTCCGCTTGCTGTGGTCATCATCGTCGTATGCGGGTTTATAGCTCCCTTGGAAAGTGCGTTCGACTACTTTAAACTGGTCGTCGGTTATGCCAGCGTCGTTTTAGGGCAAACATTGTTTCTAGTCGGCTTGGATAGCAGTATTCTCCCTATCGGTAAGCTGGTGGGGAAATCGCTTATAAAATTGAAAAAAGCTGTTTTTGTGATATTCTTTGGCCTTTTATTCGGCTTTCTTGCTACCGTTGCCGAACCGGCGCTGGCTGTACTGGCGCGGCAGGCCAACATGATTATGCCGGTCATTCACAGCACGATGTTCGTTTGGGTGCTCTCTGCCGGAATTGGCGTATTTGTTGGCTTCGCGCTGTTCCGAATCATGAAGGACATTAATATCAAAGCGGTGTTTGCCGCATTGTACATCGTTTTGTTTTTGACGATCATCTTCGTTCCCATAGAATTTGTTGCACTCGCATTTGATGGCAGCGGGGCCACAACCGGTGATGTGTCGGTGCCGTTTATTCTGGCCCTTGGCATGGGGGTCTCCGCCACGATGTCAAGGCGCAAGACAAACGACGACACCTTCGGTATCATCGGGATGGCATCGGTGGGTCCCATATTGGCGGTGTTTATCTACGGCATTATTCTTAAGGCTATTAACGGAGGCACACTCCCGCCGGTAGGCGTGTACAATCCGGGGGCGGCTGATAGCTTCATCGGGATTCTTACCTCTAATCTGGGAGAAGTGGCGCTGGCGCTGCTCCCGGTGCTGATTGTTTTCCTTCCATTTCAGTTTTTCCTGGTGAAGCTGCCCAAAAGGGAGTTTATCAAGATTTTACTGGGCGCTGTCACCGTTTATATCGGACTGCTCATCTTCCTGTCGGGCATTGATTTTGGATTTGCGTTTGCAGGAAAATATATCGGGGAAGTATTTCTTGATCCAGCACGGCCCGAATGGTTTAAGTGGCTGTTGCTTTTGATTGGGTTTGTGCTCGGCGCTGCTATTACGCTGTCGGAGCCTGCTGTTACCGTGCTTGGAGATCAGCTAGAGGAAATAACCAATGGCCATATCAAAAAGATGACCATACGCATGACGCTGGCAATCGGCATTGGCTTTGCCTCCATGTTGTCCATTATAAAAATACTAACGCAGGTAAACATACTTTGGTTTTTGGTTCCACTTTATGCCATTGCGCTTATTATGATGAAATTCACTTCCCCACTGTTTGTCGGTTTGGCTTTTGACTCAGGCGGGGTTTCGGGCGGCGCGCTGACATCGGCGTTTCTCACGCCGCTCACGCTGGGGGTGGCGCAGGGGGTTGCCGCAACAGCCGGTGCAAATGCTCAATCGATATTGACCAACGGGTTTGGAATCATTGCGTTTATATCCGTTACGCCCTTGATTGCGGTACAGGCGCTGGGGATCGTATACGAACTGCGTCAGAAAAAGCTGCAAAAGTCTGCGCAAGATGATGAACTCGTCGGCCTTACACCGCTGCTCCAGGAAACGAAAGTACCGGGTCGAATATCGGCTGAAGAAATTGTACAGCGCAGCAAAATCAGTCCTATGGTGGGAGATGAATCAAGTGGGATTGTATTTTGGGCGTTCATAGTCGGGCGCAGGCAAAAAGATGAGCTGTTGTCGGCACTTTGGGAAGAAGGCGCACACTTGACAAACACGATATACGGCAGAGGTACCGTTGAGGCAAATTATTTGCAAAACGTACTCGGCCTTGTTCCGGATGAGCATAAAGCAATGATCATGTGTGTGCTGCCTGACAGCAAGACCGGGACAGTAACGGAAATGCTCATCGTAAAATTTCATTTTGATCAACCGAATACCGGTATCGCATTCACCATCCCCATCGATAATTTGTCGTTTTAATGAAAGGAGATATGAATCATGGAAAACAACACTAAAATGAAGGCTCTCTTTATCATCATAAATGCCGGGCATGCCGATGCACTTGTAAGCTTATTACGCGAGGCGGGTGCCAAAGGGGCGACCATTTTAAATTCTCGCGGAGAAGGTGTACGACACGCATCTTTTATGGGCATTACAGTGGATTCTGAAAAAGAACTCATTGTTTGCGTGGTAGAGGAAAACACCGCGCAAAAAGCCATGCAGATGATAAAAGAAAAAATGGGTATGCAGACACCTGTTCGCAGTGTTTGTTTCACAATGCCCATCGACACATTGATCGGTATCAATATGCCTTTTCTGGATCCGGCAGGCGAAAAAGAGTAAATTATCAAAGCTACCGGTCTTTTTCTGCTGGTAGCATCACAATGGCAAGGCGGTCTCGCATGAAATTGGGGGGATTGAAAATAATGAGCCCGTTTGGGAGGAAATTAAAAAAGATTGCCTATTGGTTTGTGTTGTTAAGCTTTGTCGTGCCCGTTGTGTTTCTAATTTACCGGATCGTCGTAACGTCTAATGCTGATCCGGGAGAAGTCGGATCACGTTCGCGCGCCGACTATGCCCTCATGTTGGTGCAATGCCTTTTGGGAGCTATCGTCATCCATGTGCCGCAATTCTTACGGAAGTATCTCAAAATTGAAATTCCGACCCCATTATTTATAATGTATATCTTCTTTTTGTACTGCGCAGTCTTCCTGGGCGAAGTTCGGAGTTTTTACTATAGAATCCCACATTGGGATAAATGGCTTCATGGGTTCAGTGCGGTTATGGCGGGGTGCTTGGGATTCATTCTTGTAGATGCCTTGAACAGGCTTGATCGCGGCATAACGCTTTCACCTGTTTTCATAGCGATGTTTGCTTTTTGT
>CAZTHA010000266.1:0-1160 GCA_964613435.1 uncultured bacterium | reverse complement strand
TTGTCGATTATATGCTTTTTGTTTTGCTGTTTCTGTCGGTGTGTTGTGGGAAATTTACGAATACGCTTTTGATGGCATACTTGGACTGAATATGCAAAAATCCATGCTTGAAGATGGCACTCAATTAATTGGACGGGCAGCGCTGGACGATACGATGAAAGATATCATCATAGACGTCTGTGGCTCTCTGGCTGCCGCTGTAGTCGGTTATATTTCGATTAAGCGCCAGCAGAAGAGCAACACGGTTCAGCAAATCGTTGTAATTGATGAGCCTATAAAAGAACACGCGGCAGACTATTCAAGCGGTTTTTGATATATGGTTTTGTCTCAAGGTGCGTCTAGTACTGAAAGGAGGATTACAATGCCGGAACCAGACACAACGGCATAAAAAAGCTGTCGCATTTTCAATACTTGACAAGCGCAAAAAGATTTGCTATTATTTAGTACGTACGTACGAACTAAAAGGAAGCCGGAGGTGTACTATGCAGCGAAAGACCGACAAAACAGGACCGTCCGAAAAAATTCTGAATACGGCATTTGAATGCCTTTCTACAAGGGGGTATGCCGCCGTAACAATGCGGAACATAGCGGATGAAGCCGGAGTTGCTTTGGGTCAAGTAACATACTATTACAAAAGCAAAGAGAACCTGTTTTTAGAGGTCATCAATATGATGATCCACCAGTATTTAAGTGAGATTGAACAGAAGCTGGAATCGGCCACAGGTAAGAAGCAAAAATTTAATGCGCTTATGGCTTTTTTCAAGGAATTGCTCCAAGACAATCCCAGTCTATTCAGGTTGTTTATTGATTTTACCGCTCAGGCGCTATGGATCCCGTCCTTCCGAGAGAAAGTGAACAGCCTGTTTGAGAGACTGGCGGAAATTATTGAAAAGAATCTAACGTTGGATGTGGACAATTCAAGTTGGAAAACTAATTATTCCCCCCGAAGCGTTGCAAAACTGATTCTTGGCGCCTTATATGGAACGTCTATCCAACTCATGTTGAGTGACGACAGTCATGTTTCCCTTGAACCTTTAGATCTGGCAGCAAGCTTACTGGAATGAAAGGAGTGCATATTATGGCAAATGCATTTGAAAAATCGGTCAACCTGGGACTTGGTCTTTTGCTGTATTCACGTGAAAAAGTGGAGGAGCTTGTCG
>CAZTHA010000265.1:0-6219 GCA_964613435.1 uncultured bacterium | reverse complement strand
TTTTGCCGATGGCTCTCACTTTCTTTAAGGCCGAAGCAAATTCCGGCCAGGGCCAAAACAGTCAGTAGCAGGTGGTCGTTCATTATAAACAGCCCGCCGATGGCATACCAGAGTTTTTCGGGCCACTGAACCAGAGTGAAATCATGGCCGATTTGCGTGTGAAGCGGTAGATAATTGGTGAAAATATCGACAAATTCAGGCAAGCCACCCAGATGCCAAAGCCAGACCATCGGGATGCTGAAGCTCAGGATTGCGCCGCAAAAAAGGATGACTAAATGTTTGAAAAATGATTTGAATAGCTGCTCAGAGTGCTTTAAATGCCAAGCAAGAAAGGGCAGAGAGATGGCAAGATGGGGCTTGAATGCCGCCGCGGTTCCAATAAGAATGCCCGATGAAAACTGCAACAAAAACGCTCTGATCCTGGAAAGATTGCTGGCAATCATAGTTAGATAGACTGCAGCAAGAATGGTCGTTGCTCCGATAAAGTCTCGCTGTAAAGCCATCTTGGGCCCAAATGAAAGGTGGGTGAGTCCAAACAGAAGGGCGGCAAACAATGCCTGGTTTCGACTGAATGCTTTGAGAATTTGAAAGATCAACAACATTGCCGTCAGCAGAAAAAAGCTGTCGGCTATTCTTACCGAAAAATCCGAATAACCAAGGGTCTTGCCCAGCAGACTGTGAAAAAGCAACGTTCCTGGCATGCTGGTTTCAAAAATCCCCTGATAAGGTATGCGCCCGCAATCATTGATGAGAAAACCGGCGTAATTGAGCAGTGGAGTGTCGAGATACTGGCGCCAGAGCAGCGCAAATGAAAACTGTGCTACAAATAAAACAGCCATTGTCAAAAGCAGTAACTTTTGAAGAATATTCACCGTTCGATTGTCGGTCATATCACGCAAAACTTTCTAGCCAATTTGTCATCGCTCTACTTGATCCAGATCGCTCAATATAGGCTTTAAATAATGATCGCCCGATCAAGTCGGGCGATGACATTAAGTGAAAACAAGCTTATGGCAGAGTCTCTGCCGTGTCTATGTCGTTAAAAAGTCAAAGAAACAGTTCAAGTCAATATTTGATCAGGGCAACAAAAGAATCTGGTTGCAGACTTGCGCCACCGACAAGTGCGCCGTCGATGCCTTCCTGTTCCATGTATGACTTAACGTTTTCTGGTTTTACTGAGCCGCCGTAAAGAATTCGCACCTTGGCAGCCGCATCGGCACCGTAACGACTGTGAATGAATTCGCGAATCAGGGCAATTGCTTCTTTGGCGTCCTTGGTTGTAGCATTTTTGCCGGTACCAATGGCCCAGACTGGTTCATACGCTATGACCAGGCGACCGATGAATTCTTCGCCGACTTCTTTGAGGCCTTTTTCCATTTGATTGAGAATGACCTGATCGGTCATTTTCTTTTCGCGTTCTTCAAGTTTTTCACCAACGCAAAGAACAGGAATCAAGCCATGCGCAAAGGCAGCGATCACCTTTTTGTTGATCAGTTCGTCGGTCTCGCCAAAAACCCAGCGGCGTTCAGAGTGACCGAGAATTACGAATTCACAGTTAAGCTCTTTCAGCATCTGCGGCGCGATTTCGCCGGTAAATGCGCCTTTTTCCTCAAAATACATGTTCTGGGCGCCAAGCAGAATGCTGGTGCCGTCGCGGCCTTCATCGACCGGGTTAATGAGGGTAAAAGGCGGACAAATGAGGATGTCACGATCTTTTACGTCAGCTACTTTGGGCAGCAGCTCGCTCATGAAGCTTTTCGCTTCCTGAGTGGTTTTATGCATTTTCCAGTTCGCGGCGATAAGTGGTCGTCTACTCATTTTCCAGCTCCTTCAGCCATTTCTTTGATATCACGTGAAAAAATTTCGATGCCGGGCAGAACCTGGCCTTCGAGGAATTCAAGACAAGCACCACCGCCGGTTGAAACATGGGAAACCTTGTCGGCTGCACCCATCTGTTCGATGGCAGCTACTGAATCGCCGCCGCCAACCACGGTAGTCGCATCGAGACCGGCAAGGATCTCGGCAATTTTTCTGGTTCCGACGTCGAAGGGCTTGGTTTCAAAAACGCCCATTGGACCGTTCCAGAGAACAGTTTTTGCCTTTTTGAGCTCGGCGCTGAATACTTCGATGGTATCGGGGCCAATGTCGAGTCCGAGTTCATCGGCGGGGATGTCTTTAATTGAAACAGTCTTGGTTGCCACGCCTTCTTTGATTTCTGCTGCGGTTACCACGTCGGTTGGCAACAGGAAAGCTTTGCCTGATGTTTTAGCTTTTTCCATCAGCTTGAGAGCCAGCTCGAGCTTGTCTTCTTCGCAAAGAGACTTGCCGATGTTGTAGCCCTGTGCCTTGAGAAAGGTAAAGGCCATACCACCGCCAATCAGCAGCGAATCAACTTTTTCAAGCAGGTTTTCGATGACCTGGATCTTGTCGCTGACTTTTGCGCCACCCATGATGGCTACGAGCGGACGATCGGGCGAAGTGGTCACTTTTCCGAGATAATTGATTTCTTTTTCCATCAGGAAACCGGCATAAGCGGGAAGGGTGTCGGCAATGCCGGCAGTAGAAGCATGCGCTCGATGTGCGGTGCCAAAGGCGTCACTTACATAGATTTCGCCGAGTGAAGCAAGGGCCTTCGCAAAAGTCGGGTCGTTCTTTTCTTCTTCCTTGTGGAAACGCAGATTTTCGAGCAGAGCGACTTCGCCATTGGCCAGGCTGTTGACCACTGCTGAAGCTTTTTCGCCGATACAATCTTCGGCAAACTTGACCGGTTTGCCCAAAAGGTTGCCAAGGTGATCGACAACTGATTTGAGAGAATATTTTTCTACGGGCTGACCTTTGGGTCGACCGAGATGGCTCATAATAACCAGGCGCCCGCCTTTTTCAATTATATATTTGAGAGTCGGAACTGCCATGCGAATTCTGGTGTCATCGGTGATTTTAAGATTCTCATCGAGGGGCACGTTGAAATCAACGCGAACAAGAACGCGACGGCCGGTAAAATCGATGTCTCTAATGGTTCTGAACATTAAAAATGCCTCCTTGAGCGGAAGTTTGGATAAGTATTATACCCGAAAAATAAAAAACAGGAAACCCCACAAAGAGGGTTTCCTGTTGCTGATAAATTCAACTTTTACCTTATTTGGCGATGTGCTGAATCAGGTCGAGCACGCGGCAGCTGTAGCCCCATTCATTGTCATACCATGATACGACTTTGACGAAGTTATCGTTGAGCGAAATGCCGGCACCGGCGTCGAAGATGCTCGAATGAGAATCGCCGATGAAATCGGTAGAGACCACTGAATCTTCGGTGTAGCCGAGAATGCCTTTCATGGCGCCTTCAGAAGCTTCTTTCATCGCTGCTTTGATTGCATCGTAGCTGGCGGGTTTTTCGAGACGGCAGGTCAGGTCGACAACCGATACGTTGGCGGTCGGAATTCTGAAAGCCATACCGGTCAGTTTGCCGTTGAGGTCGGGAATAACTTTGCCGACTGCTTTTGCAGCGCCGGTTGATGACGGAATTACGTTGATGTTGGCAGCGCGACCGCCGCGCCAATCTTTCATCGACGGGCCGTCAACGGTTTTCTGGGTAGCGGTGGTAGCATGAACGGTGGTCATCAGACCTTCGATAATGCCAAATTTGTCATGGAGAACCTTGGCTACCGGAGCCAGGCAGTTGGTGGTGCATGAAGCGTTGGAAACGATATCCATGCTGGCTTCATATTTGTCATGGTTGACGCCCATAACGAACATTGGCGTTGCATCTTTCGAGGGCGCAGACATGACGACTTTTTTGGCGCCGGCCTGCAGATGTTTTTCAGCCTTTTCACGGGTCAGGAACAGACCGGTGGATTCTACGATATATTCAGCTCCGACTTCGTTCCATTTAAGGTTTGCCGGATCTTTTTCAGCGGTTACCCGAATTTTTTTGCCGTTGACGACGAGATGACCGTCTTCAACTTTGACATCACCAGTGAAACGACCATGTACGGAGTCGTATCTGAGCATGTATGCCATATAATCGGCATCGATAAGGTCGTTGATCGCAACAACTTCAATGTTGGGGTTGTTTACGGAAGCTCTGAACACGAGACGACCAATACGACCAAAACCGTTGATTCCTACTTTAATTGCCATATAACCTCCTACAGGTTTTAATTTCTTCTAATTTGTCTTAAAAAAAACGATGCCCCTTTTTTACAAGGGGCACCGTTCATTGTCAAGCAGCAATTTTCACGTCGCTGATAATCTTACTTCTCAAGCTTCTGCTTGAAAGATTCAAGCTGTTCTTTGAGCAGATCGCCGATAGTGTCTGAGGAACCAGTGTTGGATTCAGCCTGGTATTTCTGCAGCTCCTTGGCGTCGCTATCCATAGAAGCTTCTTTGATCGAGAGTTTCAGGCGGCGGTTCTTGCGATCGAGCTCGAGAACCTTGAAAGTGACCTGCTGGCCTTCTTTTACTACTTCAGAGGGGCTGTTTACCCGCTGTGAAGAAAGCTGAGAAATGTGGATGAAACCGACGATTCCTTCAGTAAGTTCAACTTCAGCACCGTTTTCAACGATGGAGCTGATTTTGCCTTCGTGAACACTTTCTTTGGGATATCGGCGTTCGATATCTTTCCATGGGTCATCCTGGAGTCGGCGCAGGGAGAGGCCGATTTTCTGCTTGCTCTTGTCGATTTCATAAACCATTACGGTTACCTGATCGCCGACCTTGAGAACTTCTGCCGGGTCAGAAACTTCGTTCTGCCATGAAAGTTCAGAGATGTGCAGCAGTCCTTCGAGACCGTTTTCCAGCTGAACGAAAGCGCCATAGGGAACCAGGTTCTTAACAACGCCGGTTACCTGCTGGCCAGGTTTATAATCGCCTTCGACGGCTTCCCATGGATCAGTGGTGGTCTGTTTCAAGCCAAGAGACAGGCGGTGGTTGCCCATGTCGATGTTGAGAATCTTGACCTGGACTTCCTGGCCTTTTTCAAGGATTTCTTTCGGATGATTGACTTTTTTGACCCAATCCATGTCGGAAACATGCAGCAGGCCTTCGATGCCCTGATCGATTTCGATGAAGGCGCCGAAATCAGTCATGTTGTTAACCTTACCGGTAACGACATCGCCGATTTTATAGCGTTTTTCAATGTCATCCCATGGGTGGGGGAGGATTTCTTTGTAAGACAGAGAAATTCTTTTCTTTTCCTGGTCGATTTCTTTGATTACGACTTCGATATCATCGCCTGAATTGACGACTTCCTGGGGATGCTTGATGTTTCTTGACCATGACAGGTCAGAAATGTGAACCAGGCCTTCAACGCCTTCTTCGAGTTCAACGAAAGCACCGAAATCCATGAGGTTTTTAACCTTGCCGGGATATTTCTGGCCGACTTTATAGCGGTTATCAACGCTTTCCCAGGGATTGTCCTTTTTCTGTTTCAGGCCGAGACTGATTTTTTTCTTTTCAGAATCGAGCTTGAGGATTTTGGCTTCAATTTCTTCGCCCGGCTGAACAACTTCGCGGGGGTTGGAAATTACCGACCAGCTCAGGTCATTGCGATGAATGAGGCCTTCAACGCCGTCGCCGAGATCGACGAATGCGCCGTATTCAACGATTCTTGAAACGGTACCTTTGATCATATCGTCAACTTTGTATTCGTTGAAGATTTCTTCACACTTTTTGTCGCGCAGTTTGTCGAGAATGGCACGTTCAGAAACGACGACATTCTTGCGTTTGCGGTCAAATTCAGTCACCATCATCGGGAAAGCTTTGCCGATGTTTTCTTTGGTGTTCTTGCCGTGTGAAAGCTGGCTCTGGGGAAGGAAAGCACGCACGCCGCGAATGCTGACGTTGTAGCCGCCCTTGATGCGTTCTTTTAAAACGCCTTCGATCGGGGTCTTGCTGGTATAGGCATCGTTGATTTCGTCCCACGCGCCTAATTCCTTTGCCCTTTGATACGAGAGCAAAAGCTGGCCGTGACCATCGTCTATTTTCTTTACATAAACCCTGATTTCATCGCCAACATTAAAGTTGTCTGCTTCGCCACCGAGTTCTTCGATGGGAACGATTCCGTCTGATTTGTAGCCCAAATCGACGTAGATACCGGATTGATTTTTTTCGATGATGGTCCCAGTTACAATTGCTCCCCTGGAGATGGTTCGGAACTCGCCACTAAGAGCTTCCTCCATGGTCATTTGATTTTCCATGGTCTCTTCGTTTTGTTCCTGATCTGTG
>CAZTHA010000264.1:0-6224 GCA_964613435.1 uncultured bacterium | reverse complement strand
TGATGAAGGAGTTCGTAAGGAAGTCATGGCGGTACTTTCTGCCAAGCCGCCAAACGCCAAATAAACTATGATCTGGCCGTTCAATAACAGTAAAGATCCTGAAATTCTCATAAAAGAGCTTGAGAATCCGGATCCGGCAATTCGCGAAAAAGCTTTTAAAGAACTGAAAAGCCATACCGAACCTGAAGCTGATCGCCTGATTTTAGCCTCTATTCAAGCCTATGACCAGCTGAGCCATGATATCCTTCTGCCTTTGATAGATATTGCCGGTTCCCGTCAGATCGAAGAGGTTTTGCCGGTATTAAAAAACATTCTTAGATTGGATGATGTTCAGATTAAGGAATCAGCTTTACAGGCACTGGCAGCGATTCCTACCCAGGAAAGTCTTGATATTCTCGTCCCGATGCTTTCCAGCGAAGATCCGGCAATAAAGCAAACGACCTATAATTTGATCAGCGAAGTTTTCGGAAAAGATTCTTTCGGAGCGTTGATTCGTGCGGTTCCCGCCGATAAAACCCAACCGCTTTATTTTGAAATTGTCGCCCTGATGGAAGATCTCGACCTTTTTACCAGACTTAAAGAGAACTTCGATCACCCCGATTATCGGGTGAAGGATTTTAACTTCGACAGCTTAACAAAGTTTCATCGCCCTGATTTCATTCCACTGTATCTTGAGTTTTACAGTCAGGCAGCAAAGAATCGCAAAGACCAAATCATCGATATTCTCGAAGAATATACCGTTCAGGAAATTCTACCTTTTTTCAAAACCCTTTTTGGAAAGAATCTCAATGAAGCCAATTTTCAGCTCGCTGAACATCTGATTTTTGGGAAATTTTCTGCCGCCAAAGAAGAAATTCTGGCGTTTGCCCAGAGTATTTCTGAAAACAGATATCGTAGCAAGGTTATTGTTAATCTTAGCAAACACTTAGATCCCTTTATTTTTCTTCAAGCCTACGATCTTCTTTTTGATGCCGTTCCAGACATTCGTTCGCACGTTTTCAACGCCTTGACCGGTTTAATTAAAAGCACCTGGAAAAGGCTCAATGATAAAAATGAGCCAAACAAACCAGCTCTATCAAAATTATATGAGCAATGGGAAAAGCACATTACCGGGAACTTGCGGGACAAAGATCTTCCTGAAGATCGTCGCAAAATGGCCAGAAGAATTTTTTATGCCCTGGCACAGAATAAACATAATATTATTAGACCATTTTTACGGGAATTCTTCGAAAACAATTTTCAAGAAACGTATTTTGTCATTAAAGAATGGCCATTTGCCGAGCAATTTAGTCTGTTGGCCGATCTGGTCAAGGCCGATCCATCATTTGCCACCCTGCTGCTAACGGTTACCCAGGGGAATCCGGATGAAGGTCTGTGGCGAATTCTGCTCAAGATAATGCCCCTTCTTGATAGTGATGATCAGGCAGCCTTCCGCCGCAATCTTCTCAATCGCAATCGTTCGATATCACTCGAACCCTTCGTTAAGGATTCTGACCCGGCAGTTAGATCGGCTGCCCTTGAATTTGCCAGCGAACTTAAAATCAATGGTTTGGTTGACCTTTTAAAAAAATCATGCAAAGATCCATCGCCAGAAGTAAGGCTTAAAGCTCTTGAATGCCTTGGGCAGCAAAATTATCCCCAAACCCAGGAACTTTTGGTTGAAGCTCTGAACGATCCTGAAGAAGATGTCGCATATTTTGCTATTCTGCAACTTCGCGACATTCTTGGCCCGACTAAAATCGCTCCTTACCTGGCAAGGTTTATCAATAGTCCTGCCGATAGAATTCGCGAATTTGCCTTAAAAGAAATCGCCGAAATTACCAAAAAGCGGTATAAAGCAAATTTCAACAATCTCAATCCTGAGGTTCGCAGGCTGGCTGCAAAGGTTATTCAAAAAATCGATCAGAATTTTTCTGACCAGATTATTGAAGATTTGTCTTCTCTTGACCCTCAGGTGCGGCTCCAGGCGGCGCGCTTGCTTGAAAACATTCAGATCGATGCCAAAGGTAAAGATGCTTTACTCGCGGCAATGAAAGATCCTTCTAAACTGGTAAGGGCCGCAGTTGTAAAGACTCTTGGCGTTATGGGTGATTCAGATTTGATTAAACATTTAATCAGTTTTTTCAATGATCCTGATCCTCGAGTTCGGGCAAATACTATCGAGGCAATTGCCTCTCTCGGCGACCGACAGGCCATTCAAATTCTTTTGCCTTTTCTTGATGATGGCAACAATCGGATCCGTGCCAATGCAATTGTTGGCATCAGGAAAATTGGGCAGGTCAATGTCGTGCCAGTGTTACAAAAGATGCTTGCCGATCGCAATGCTACCATGCAGGCCAGCGCTCTTTGGGCAATGGGCGAAATCGGCGATGAGAACTACCTTGGCTTTATCTACCCATTTCTTAACAATCGCGATGAAATGTTGCGCTTTAATGCAATTCGCTCTATTGGCCGGATTAAGCCAGAAGTCTTACAGCCATACCTGCCAAACTTGCGAAAAGACCCATCGGGCAAAATTCGCAAACTTCTTACCAGTTTGAGTTACAAGGTAATGTGACATGCCGGAAAATCGTGGTCAGAAGACGCTTCATGAACTTGGCACCTATTTCGACAAGGAAAATGTCAAGCCTCCCATTGATGATCCCGAAAAAATAACTCTGCAATCTGCCCCTGAAAATATAAAGGCAGTTAATCGCTATTTCAAAAGCGGTGCTTATGACTTTGAAATTCTTTTGGTATTGCTTTTTCCTGCGATTATTCTGATTCTTCTTCTTATTTTTCAAAGACGTTCAGGATCTGCACAAGCCGAAATTGAAAAGATACCGGAAAAAGATTTCGATTTCATCGAAATGGTTCGTCTACAGAAGGGGCTTGAAGAATTTGACCGCGATTTTCTTTTGCAGCTTTCTTTTGAGGCTGGTTTAAAGCCTATTTATCAGATTTTGATCGACAAAGATGCTTTTGAAAAAATTGAAGAGGAGCTGATCGACAGTATCAGCGAGCGCGGCGAAAGGGCTGATGCCAATAAAAGAGTTCGCTACCTGCGAAAATTAAAGCTTAAGCTTTTTTAATCAAAGCTTTCTGTCGGCACTGTCAAGAATTATGGTTACCGGGCCCTGGTTAACCTGTTCAATGCGCATGTCTGCGGCAAACACTCCCCTGGCAACCTTTTTAACGCCCTGTTCAACAAGTTCTTCGCAAAATTGTTCATACAATCTTTCGGCAATTTCGGGAGCCTCGGCCGAAGTGAAGCTTGGGCGGAAACCATTTCTAATGTCTCCATAAAGGGTGAATTGAGAAACAACCATTATCTCGGCGGCAATAGCATTCGCTCCCAAATTCATTTTCCCATTTTCATCAGGGAAAATACGCAAACCGGCCACCTTTTTGGCCAGCCATTTCAATGCATTCTCATTGTCACCGCGGCCAATACCAAGGTAGCATACCAGGCCATTTCCAATCTCTGAAACCTTTTCTCCGGCTACGGAAAGTCTTGCGTTATTGACTCTTTGAATAACTGCTTTCAAAAGTTTTCACCTCATAATTCCCGGGAGAATTCCCCAATTTGAGTTTTTTTTAAAGAAAAATCGCCCAATTTTGTTTTAAATATCTTTAAGACAGAATTGGGCGATTTTAACTTTTTTTCAGGGCTTTTAAGGGTTAAAGCCCGTGATTTTTACCTTATTTGCTGCGGTTAAGCTTTTCTCCGGTCATTTCAAGAAGAACCGGGCTGACGACGAAAATCGAAGAGTAGGTGCCGATGACAACGCCGAAGGTCAAAGTCAGGGCGAAGCCGTAAATTGATATTCCGCCGAGGTAAAGCAAAGAAATCAGGGCCAGCAGGGTTGTAATTGAGGTGTTCAATGTACGACCAAGAGTTTGATTGATCGATTCGTCGATAAGACTGGTAAAACTGCTTTCTTTGGCAAATTTGCGATTTTCCCTGATTCTATCGAGAATAACGATCGAGTCGTTGACTGAATAACCAAGCATGGTCAGAATTGCGGCCAAAACGGTAATGTCAAATTCAACGCCGATAAGGGCCAGGAAACCAAGGGTTATCAGAAGATCGTGAACAATTGCAACGATCGAACCGGCAGCTGACTGGAATTCAAAGCGATAGCCCAGATAAAGGAGAATGCCGATGATTGAAAAAATTGCGGCCTGAATCCCGCCTTTTTTCATTTCTTCGCCCACGGTCGGACCGACGTTCGAAACTTCGAGAGCTTCGTCGGAAAATGGAGCGGCAGCCTTGAGATCTGCAAGAATGATATCGTGAATCTCAGCATTCTGCTGTGTGTCTACTGGAGCAGAAGGATACTGAATGATGAATTCTTTGCCTTGTCCTGTGGCGACGGATTGAATGATCAATTGATCAGAAGTGAAGTAGAGGCTGCGATTCTTTTCAATGCCCTTGAAAACTTCACGAATCTTGTTTTCATCCATGACATTGTCAAAACGGACGTGAATGATACTTCCGCCTTTGAAGTCAATGCCGTAATTAAGCCCCTTAACCGCCATCAGCAGGATGGAAATAACTATCAGAGCTATTGAGATGCCAAAAAATGTATATCGATGTTTCATGAACTGAAAATTCATAATTGTTCCCTTCCCTGTTGCTTAAATGCTGAGTGTTTTGGCTTTGTTGCCGCTGTAGATAAGGTCAAGCGCCAGTTTTACGCAAACAATCGCGGTAAAAATGTTGGCAATGAGACCGATACCGAGAGTGGTAGCAAAACCTCGAATGGGGCCGGTTCCCAAAACATACAAAACAGCAACGGTTAAAAGCGTGGTAACGTTTGAGTCGATGATACAGGTCAACGCGCGGTCAAAGCCGGCATTAATCGATGCTTTAACCGTTTTGCCCGAACGGAACTCTTCGCGGATTCGTTCAAAGATGATTACATTGGCATCGACGGCCATACCTATGGTCAGAATAAGACCGGCAATACCCGGTAGGGTAAGAGTGCCGCCGAAAAATACCAGAACCGAAAAGATGATCAGGGTATTGAAGACCACAGCCATGTCAGCGATAACCCCGCTGAGTTTGTAGAAGAAAGCCATAAAAACAAGAACGAGAATGGCACCGAAAACACCAGCTTTTTTGCCGGCTTCAACGGATTCACGACCAAGGGTCGGACCGACGACGCGGCTTTCGAGAGCGATCAAACTGGCAGGCAGTGCGCCGGCCCGAAGAACAATCGCCAGGTTCTGAGCTTCTTCAAGGGTGAACCGGCCGGTAATTGTGGCCATCCCGCCGGTGATTCGAGTTTGAATAACCGGGGCGCTGTGAACCTTGTTGTCAAGAACGATGGCCAACTGTTCGCCAACATGGGCGCCGGTAAGTTGCGCAAATTTAGCTGCGCCTTCGGCATTGAATTCCAGATGAACGATTGGAGCGCTCATATCATCGAATGAAACCTTGGCGAATTTAAGATCTCGGCCGGTAACTTCAGCGCGTTTAGCCAGTTTGAACCACATAGCCTGCTGATTTGGAGCAGCGGGTTTCATCAAAACGATTTCAGATTCCGGATTGATTGGCTCAAGCTGAGCGGCAGTAATGGCCTGATCTATAACCATATGAAACTGCAACATGGCTGTGTTCTGAATGAGTTTTTTAACTCTCTCAGGATCTTTTACGCCAGGCAGCTGAATGCGGATACGATTGCCTTCCTGGGCTTTAATACTGGGTTCGGCGATACCAAAGATATCGATACGATTGCGAATGATTTCAACAGAACGCTGAACGGCATCGGTAATGCTGTCGCCTTCCTGAATTGAGTTTACATCTACCTGATAAACGAGGTCGATCCCGCCTTTAAGGTCAAGACCGTAAGTAATCTTTGATCTTGGGAAGAAAGAAGCGAGCATAAGCGGCATTTTTGCATAAAGGCTGACTTCTTTGATGATTGCTTTAAGTTCTTCGGGAGTTTTGCCGGGAACCCGGATGCTGGCATTGCCTTTTTCGTAATCCGGGTTGATTACCATTGCTTCAAGGCCTTTGTTGACAAGCAACTTGCGTGCGGTATCAGCAACGCTGTTAAGAACGTCTTCCGGTTTTACCGGTTCCTTACCGGCGGTCAGAATCGGTGCCATTTTATTCACCTGAAACTTAACCACAGCAGCACCATCAGCGGCAGAATATTCAAGCAGTTTTTCAGGAACCGCTTGCTGCTCACCTGAGGTCAAAACACCGAAGGTGTTTTCCCACGTCGTTGTAGATG
>CAZTHA010000263.1:0-6224 GCA_964613435.1 uncultured bacterium | reverse complement strand
TACACTCTGCCAAAGGCCTTGAGTGGCACTCTGTTTTTATCATTCACGCCCTTGAAGGACGCTTTCCCTCTTTCAATGCGTTTAAATCCAATGAAAGTCTCGAAGAGGAGCGAAGGCTGATGTATGTCGCCATGACCCGCGCCGAAGAGAATCTCGCCATATCTTATCCGCAAACCATGTGGGACCCGGCTTCGGGTGCACTTCTCGCCCGTCCATCACGATTTATCGAAGAAATCGGCGATGAAAATCTTGAAGCCTGGGAAATCATTCGCTGAACCTTTTGCGCCTTTCGCCGGTTGACACTGCTTATCATTCTCTGCTAATGTGCTTTGGCAAATAATTTAACCGACTTGTTTCAGGAGCAATATTTTGGTACGAAACCTAGCTATAGTCGCTGTTTTGTTAATCGGCATTCTTGCCGGCCTGATCGTCCATGACCATTACAGTATTCCTACCAGAAATCTGGTTATCTTTTACACTTCAAATTTGCGTGGGCAGATTAAGCCTTTTTCTGGAACCGTTTTAGACCGGCAATATGATAAAGTTGGCGGTCTGGCCTTTATAAAAGGTTTTATCGAGAATTCGGCGGAAATTTTCAATTACAATTGCGATAATATTTTGCTTCTCGACACTGGCGACGCTCTTTTCGGTACGGCCGAGGCTTCGCTGACCATGGGCGAAGTGCCGCTGACCCTTATGGGCAAAGCCGGTTATGATGCTATGGCCGTCGGCAACATGGAATTTGAACACGGCTTCGACCGCCTGAAATATTTCATTTCTTCAGGAAACGTGCCAATGCTTGCCTGCAATTATCGCGATCTGTCATCGGCCGTTGGCGCAACTTTCAAACCCGGCATCATCGTTGAAAAAGGCGGTATTAAAATCGGCCTTGTCGGTCTCGGTCATGCTGATCTGCCCAGGAATACCCGCCCTGAAAACATCATGAATGTTGAAATTTCTGACATGCGCACTTCGGTTCAGGAAACCGCAAGTCTGCTAAAATCGCAAGGCGCCGAGCTGATAATATTGATTTCTCATCAGCCCGAAATTGGCGCTATTGAAAATCCTGAAAAGGTTTTTCCCGAGGTGGACATCATTCTCGGTGATATGATTGGACCGGTTGCATCCTTCGGATCTCGGCCAATGATCTGCCAAACCGCCCCTAATCGTGGCGCTGGCATTGGTATGGTTAAGGTCTCGCACGTTGGCGGAAAATGGGACGTTGCTCGAGGGTTTCAGCGCATTTTTCCCATTGATGCCAGTAAAATTACCCCCGATCAGGAACTGGTTGCTGAAATCAGTCGCGTCGAATCGAAAATTGATTCGCTGCTTGATGAAGTCATAACTAACAGCAAAGGTATTTTCAGTCGCTCTTTCAATGAAGAATCGGCCATCGGCAACCTGATTGCCGATTTTATGAAAGAAGAATCGAAAACCCAGCTGGCTTTGCAAAATTCAGGTGGAATCAAGAGCACGATAGCCGAAGGGCCGGTTACTCTTAGAAACCTTTACGACATGCTGCCTTTTGAAAACAATCTGGTAACCTTGGAGCTTGAAGGTTGGGAACTTGAGAACATAATTGAAGAAAGCCTTGCCGGCAAAAGTGGCTTTCTTCAAGCCTCCGGCATCAACTGTACCTATAGCAGCTCAAATCCGCCTGGGTTCAGAATTATACAGATTGACGTGAATGATGAACCCCTTGAATTCAACAAAAAATACAGCATTACCGTTAATGATTTCATGGCCGGCAATGACCTTGACTGGCCTGAAATAGCCAATTCAGGGAAAAAAGAAGTGCTTGGACTGATGCGGGAAAACCTGGTTAAATGGTTGCGGCAGCAACCCAACATCGAACCTGCTTCAAGCAAACGTTTCAATGATTTTGAAGAACTCGATGAAACCTTAAGAATTCAGGCTCTCTCTTTTGAATTGGCCAGCCTGACCAAAGCCATATCCCATGAAAATTCGGTTAACTCTGAATATGCCAGGCTTATTGCCGAGGTCATTCGCCTTGAATGCGATGCCGATTTTGGTGTTGTGCCGGTCTCTCTTCTGATCAACACCCGAGAGCCACTTACCCTGGTTACCCCGGCCAGGGTTATTTCTGATTTTACCTCGAGTCAGGGCGTAAAAGTTCTTGAAATGAAAGGAACGACTCTTTTGAGTCTTACCCGTTCAGCGATTGCTTCTTCATCAGCTCCGCTTGCATTTTCAGGATTCTCGTTAGAAAAAATGAGCGAGGATCAGATTAAGATTTACCCCTGGAACGGAAATTTCGATCCCGAATTCATCTATAGGGTTGCCGTCAGTGAAGATTTTCCAATGGAACTTGAAGGGCAATACAATCTTAAAACCTGCAAATCAACCAAACGCTTCAACGATATCAGACGCTGTTTTATCAATGGCTTGCGTCGCAGAAATGGACAGGTAGAGATAAAACGTGCAATTTATTGATCGCTTTGGCAGCAGAAAACTGAAATTCAAAATACTGCTCGTTTTTTCTGTGGTATTGGTAATCCCTCTTCTTGTCCTGATGATTCTTTCGCTGAATCGCACCACCAGAGTTGCCCGCCAGGATTTCAACCTGCGACTTGGCTATGCCGCGACCCTTTTTCGCCGGGCTCTTGAAGATCAGCTCGATTCAATAAAAATAAAAACCAAAAAGGTGGCCGATTTTGAGTTTTACGCGATGGCAACCCGTGATTTTCCTGCCACTGAAACTATTAATCTTATGGATACGGAGCTGATTCGTTCCGATCTCGATTACATCGGGGTTGTTGCCAATCGTCAGAATGTTCTGCTCGAGCGAGGCGCCCCCCCTGTCGATGCCCTCGAAAAAATTATTCCCGCCATGTGCCATTCACCTTTAAATGTAAACCTTTACATCATCGGCGAAGAACCCTGGATCTTCTCGGCAGCGATGATAACCAAGTTAAAATCGGAAACAGCCCGACACATAGTTTTTGCCCAGCGCATCCCAAGAGACTTCGCCGACAAGCTCAAGCGACTCACCGGCGCCGAATTTTCTCTGCTATTTGCCGGCAAAAAGCTATTGACCTCGCAAATGGATATCTACGGCAAAAGAAAAACTGGGGTTCAACCAGAAAATCCCGATCTAGCCCAGGGAACTACCAGCATTCTCGGTAAATCCCATTACTTTGTTCGTGAATCAGCCCTGCCCGGTAAGATTTCTGCTTCGATACGTCTTGAAATAGCACTGCCAGATTCTGAATACAATATTCTTGGTCGCTCGATCCGCCGCGACTTCATTTTCTTCGGTTTGCTTGGCCTGCTCCTGGCCCTTGTCACCGGCACGATTCTCGCCTGGCATATCGCTAGCCCGATCAACCAGCTGGCAGAAAACACCAGCCGCATCGCTGCCGGCGACTTGTCTATGGTTACCCCGACTCCGCGCAATGACGAAATTGGCGTGCTTTTTCACAATTTCAATGACATGATTGCCAGGCTCAGGGCCGAAAAAGAACTCAAAGAACAGCGCATGCAGGAATTGAATACCCTTTTCAAGATCAGCAACGCGGTCAACCTTTTCGTTGACTCCGAAGAATTGCTTAAATTCGTGCTAACCCATGCAATCGAAGTGCTTGAAGCAGAGCGAGGCTCGATAATGCTCCTCGATGATCAGACTGATGAACTGGTCGTTAAAGTTGCCTCTGGCGGAAGATTCCGTATCGCCTCGGGAACACCGGTTAAGCTGGGGCATGGCATCTGCGGACTGGTTGCCAGTGAAGGCTCTGGCAAAATTTGTAATCAGGGCTTCAAGGACCCTGAATTCAGAAACTTTGGCAGCATTCTTCCCGTCGAAGATATCAAAAGTCTTCTTTGTTCGCCCCTGAAGTTCAAAGAAGAAACCATCGACGTCATCAACATCGTCAACAAACGCAACGAATGTTGCTTTAACGAATCCGATCTTGCACTGCTCAACCTGATTGCTTCACAGGCTGCGGTAACAATTGAAAACAACAAACTTTACGAGCTTTCGATCACTGACGGTATGACCAGACTCTTCGTTCACCGCTATTTCCAGGCTCGACTTTCCGAAGAAATGCTGCGTGCGCGCCGTTATGGTCTCACTCTCAGCCTGATCATGTTCGATATCGACAATTTCAAGAAGTTCAACGACAATTATGGTCATCAGATGGGCGATCTCGTGCTGCAAAAAGTTGCGGCGACCATCAAAGAAACCATTCGTACCGGGATAGACATTCCCTGTCGCTACGGCGGCGAAGAAATGTCGGTCATTCTTCCGGAAACCCGCGCAGAAGAGGCCTTGCAAACTGCCGAGCGTATTCGCGAAAAAATTGCCGCACTGGCGGTAAACCACAGTTCCGGCATTCTCAGAGTAACTACCAGTATTGGCATTGCTGCTTATCCTAACGATGCTCATGATAAAGAATCTTTGATCAAGGTCGCCGACCGCGCCCTGTATTCGAGCAAGGCCCGCGGCAAAAACTGTTCTACCCTTGCCTCTGATCTGAACACAAATCCATGATAGTGAAATTGGCACCGCTGTTTGTCGCTCTTTGCGGGATAATCAGGAGCACCGATCTATTTTTCCGTACTCCCGCAGTAAAAGAAATTGCCGTTTTAACCCTGATCACCTGGGAGCACCTGATAAATCTGGCTGTAGTTCTACCGATACTGATCAACAACTTTCGCCAATACAAGGTTTTTGACCGCAAAGATTTTCTGCTTTTCATATTAGTCGGCTGTGGCGCTTCGGCCTTGGGCATTCTCTGTTTCACCGAGGCTTTTCTTTACATGAATCCGGCTTTGGCTGTTCTGATGCAGAAATTGCAACCAATCATCACCATAAGCCTTGGTGCAATACTGCTCCGGGAAAAAATCAGCCACAGTTTGGTTGCCTGGTCATTGTTGGCAATTGTTTCGTCGTATTTCGTTTCGTTTGGCCTTACCGACCCCTTCAGCGGAGAGTGGCAAAAAATAGCTATCGGCTCAATATTTGCAATACTTGCTGCTTTTTTCTGGGGTTCAGGAACAATTTGGGGAAAAATGTTACTACAAAAATATTCCCAGCTTTTTGTCATGGCCAATCGCTTTTTCTTCGGTGCGATCTTTACCCTTATTATCAGTCACCTGTTTGGAAATGGTCTCCAGATTGAAAGCGTTTTCTCTGAAACAAAACCGGTATTTGGCGGCATCGTTTATATGGCTCTCATTTCAGGCTTTGTTGCCACAACTTTCTTTTATGTTGGACTGAAATGGGTCAACGCCACCCTGGCTTCAATTCTGGAACTTTTTTTTCCAGTTTCTTCGGTTTTGATTATGTGGCTCGGTTTTAATCGCCCATTGTCAGGGGTGCAAATCGCCGCCGGCCTGGTCATGTTTTTTGCCGTCTATCGGGTAAATCAGGCTCGCACAGATTAATGACGCACAGACCCGGGAAAAAAGGGAACCGGGTTAATGCCCCTTTTCTGCTTTGAGCATCATCTGATAAAGTTGATACTTTTTTTGATAATTTGCCAGAGCCTGTAGGGTTTCCATGGTTTGTGGGCCACTTTCACGCAGCAGTCTGACATATTCATCATAGGAAGCAAGGTAATCTTTTTGCGCCGTTTCAAGTGGCGAAAGCTTGACGCCAGCAGAAGTGCTTGCAGAAACTGAAACGGTGCTGGCCTGAGTCGGCGCCCCCGATATGAAAGTCGGAGTTGCGGAAGCGTTGGCTTTTTCACCGTCAGGTTGCCCATCTTTGTTGCAACCACAGTTGATAAGCGCCAGCGCGATGACTATTGCCAATAATTTTTTCATGTTTTTACCTTTGCTAATTATAGGAATGCGGTCTCCAAGTGTCAAGTTAAGAAGAGTCTTGATCCTGCAAAAAAACTTGATTTAAGCGCTCGTTTGTATTATGATATTCCGCTTAAGAGGATAAGAGGTTTCAGCTGGAACCTGCTCTTAGTTTGTATGGCGCAAGAGAAAGGCCAAATTGTTACCCAGGAAAGGGGAGCTTATGAAAACTGTTCTCGAAAAAGGTACCATTTTTTATCAGGGAAAATTTCAGCAGCTGGAAAAACTGGTAATTGAAAAAGGCAAGCTTACTGAAATCACACTGGCATCCAACAAGGCAAAGAAGGGCAAAGCAGCCCCCCCTGCCAGCAAAAAGAAATCCGAAGCTTCATCCCAGACAATAGATTGCTCTGATAAATTCATTCTTCCAGGTTTCATCGATGCACACACTCACATCA
>CAZTHA010000262.1:0-6238 GCA_964613435.1 uncultured bacterium | reverse complement strand
CCGGTTATCAGCGCCCGGGCCAGCAGGGTCTCGATTTCTTTCTGCAGAAGACGCTTCAGTGGTCTCGCGCCATATATCGGGCTGTAGCCACGGTGGATCAGCCACTCTTTTGCATCGCTATCGAGCTCGATCCTGACCCTTCTTTCTTCAAGCCTTTTTTGAATGCTGGCAAGTTGCAGTTCGATGATTTTTTCGAGCTCTGACTTCTGTAGCGGCGCGAACAGAACAATGTCATCGACTCGGTTGAAAAATTCCGGCTTGAAAAAAGTTTTTACTTCGTTCAATACGGTTTTTCGGGTAATTTCTGAAATTTCTCCGCTTTCGCCTATCTCGCTGATCAGGGTTTGGGCTGCAAGGTTGCTGGTCATAATCACGACAACATTACGAAAATCAACGGTTCGCCCTCGGGAGTCGGTCAGGCGACCATCATCGAGAATCTGCAGCAGAACGTTGAAAACCTCGGAATGAGCTTTTTCGATTTCATCGAACAATACGACCGAATAGGGTTTGCGTCTGACAGCCTCTGTCAGCTGCCCGCCGTCATCATGACCGATGTAGCCGGGGGGCGCGCCAATTAGTCGCGAAACCGAGTGCTTTTCCATATATTCGCTCATGTCGATTCTGACTATGTTTTCTTCGCTGTCGAATAGCGCCTGAGCCAGTGCTTTAGCTAATTCGGTCTTGCCGACCCCGGTTGGCCCAAGAAAGATGAATGAGCCGATCGGGCGGTTTGGATCCTTGATTCCGGCGCGTGATCTGATTACCGCATCGGTTACCAGTTCAACTGCTTCGTTTTGCCCGACTACTCTTTGATGAAGATGCTCATCGAGGTGCAACAGTTTTTCTTTTTCACCTTCCATCAGGCGAGTTACCGGAATTCCGGTCCATTTGCTGACGATATCAGCAATTTCTTCTTCAGTTACTTCTTCGCGAACCAGCTTGCCGGTGCTCTGCTTTTGCTTGAGTTCTTCTTCAAAGGTTTTCAGGGCTCTTTGTGCTTCAGGAAGCCGGCCGTGTTTTAACTCTGCCGCAAGATTCAGGTCATAGGCTCTTTCTGCTTCGCTGATTTCCTGATGCAGTTTTTCAATCTGTTCTCTTTGCGACTGTACCTTTTTAATTACGTTTCTTTCGCTTTCCCACTGCGCTTTCATCGAATCGCCGCGGTGTTTCAGGTCGGCAAGTTCCTTTTTTAGAACCTCCAGGCGCTGGCGGCTGGCGTCGTCTTTTTCTTTGATCAATGCCGCTTCTTCGATTTCAAGCTGCATGATGCGTCGGGTTACTTCATCGAGTTCCGCCGGCATCGATTCGATGTCGGTACGGATCATTGCACAGGCTTCATCTACCAGATCTATAGCCTTGTCAGGTAAAAAGCGATCTGAAATGTAACGGTGCGAAAGAATCGCGGCTGCAACCAGTGACCGGTCCTGAATTTTGACCCCGTGAAAAACTTCAAAGCGCTCTTTCAGGCCGCGCAGAATCGAAATTGTGTCGCTGACATCGGGTTGGTCTACCATGACCGGTTGGAAACGACGTTCGAGAGCCGCATCTTTTTCAACGTATTTACGGTACTCATCGAGGGTGGTGGCGCCGATACAGTGAAGTTCACCCCGGGCCAGCATCGGTTTGAGCATGTTGCCGGCATCCATCGAGCCTTCCGCTTTCCCGGCGCCGACGATGGTGTGCAATTCATCGATGAAAAGTATGATACGGCCGTCGCTGCTTTTAATTTCACTAAGAACGGCCTTGAGACGTTCTTCGAATTCCCCGCGAAACTTGGCTCCAGCAATAAGCGAGCCCATGTCGAGGGCAAAAATCGTTTTTTCCTTTAGACTTTCAGGTACATCGCCCTGCAGTATCCTCTGGGCCAGACCTTCGGCAATAGCTGTTTTACCAACACCCGGTTCACCAATTAAAACCGGGTTGTTTTTGGTTTTTCGGGTAAGAATTCTGATTACCCGTCGAATTTCATTGTCGCGGCCAATTACCGGGTCAAGTTTGCCGGATTTGGCCATTGCCACAAGATCACGGCCGTATTTTTCAAGAGCTTCATAAGTTTGCTCTGGATTGGCTGAGGTTATGCGTTGATTGCCACGCACCGAGGTCAGAGCCTGAAGAAACTGGTTGCGGTCAACGTTCAGTTCCTGGAAAATTTTACCGACCTGAGTGGCCGAACCACTTTCAATCATTGCCAGGACCATGTGCTCTACCGATAGATACTCGTCTTTAAGGGCTTTCATCTCTTCTTCGGATTTAACCAGCAATTGTGAAAGCTCGCGATTAACGTAGAATTTGTCGGGGCTCATTCCCGGACCGGAAATGCGGGGCAATTTGTTGATCGCCCTCTGAGCCTTTTCTTTAATCAACGCCAGCGGAATGTTAATATTGTTCAGCAGGCGCGGAATCAACTCGGATTCCTCCTGAATCAGTGCTTCAAGCAAATGTTCCGGGGCGATTTCTTGATGCGCATGCTGTACCGCCAGGTTTTGTGCCCGTTGCAGAGCTTCCTGTGATTTTTGTGTCATTTTGTTGATATCCATAACCATCCCTCGAAAAGTGAAAATTCACTTATTTATACCGCAAAGCGCATGCCAGCAGGGCAAAATTCTCAAAATGTGTCTGTGAGGGAGTTCGTAGCGTTTTGCCTATGTCGCAGAATTGCAATGCTACGTCGCAAAATTGAACTGGTGCGACAAACTTGTCTTGACCATGAGGGGTAGCGAAAACCTTGTGCATCCCGGGGTGAATTTGCTCCAACTGATTGTTTGACGCTGGATGGGCAGCCGATTTTATTGCCGAAAGAAAAAAAGATGATTTTTTGGTCGTGATTTTAATGTATTATTAGATCTGTTCTGATTAAAATTTGTTCTTTTTTGCAGACATATAGAGGTTTTGCCTAAATTCGAAAGAGGTTCCCGGCGATTGTGTTAAACGTTTCCCTTTATTATTCAGGATTTGCCAATGATTTATCTTGATCTGATATTCAATTTAACCTTATTAGTCGCCATAAGTGTCGTTTCTGGCTTTATCGAAAAGCATTTTTCCAGTCGCGGCAATTCCGGCAAAGCAACCCAGGGAGTGTTATTCGGTTTAGCCGCAGTTGTTGGGATGATGCGACCATTGCAATTTGTACACGGCCTTATTTTCGATGGCCGCTCGATGATGATAAGCCTGTGCTCTTTGTTTTTTGGTCCTGTCGCCGGTATCATTGCAACGATTCCAACAGTTGCCTATCGAATATTTCTTGGTGGATTCGGCACTTTGACCGGGGTATCGGTCATTCTGTCGTCTTTAACGATAGGATTGATTGTGCATTATCGCATGCGTCCCGATGAGCGGCCTCCAGAAGCAAAAGTGCTATTCTTGTTCGGCATGATCGTCCATCTGGTCATGCTGTTGATGATGTTTACCCTGCCATGGCAGGACGCAATAGAAGTTGTTAAATCCCTTGGTTTGCCGATTTTGTTGCTCTATCCTCTGGCAACAATACTTGTTGGCAAAATTCTTTCCGATCAGATTGTTGCGTTTCGCTCCCGTGAGGCTCTTCAGGAAAGTGAAAGCCTTTTCCGTAGTCTTTTCGAAAATCATTCTGCAATAAAAATGATTGTCGAGCCTGAAACCGGCACTATTGTCGATGCAAACAAATCCGCTGAAAATTATTATGGATGGCCCAGAGAGACCATCAGACAGATGAAGATCGAGCAAATCAATACCCTTGAGCCTGATGCGATAAGGCAGCAGATGGCTCTGGCCTTGAACGATCAAAAAACCTTGTTTTATTTTCAGCATCGTCTTGCCAATGGCACAGTTCGTGACGTTGAAGTTTATTCGAGCAGAATCGAAGTAAAGGGCAGACCGCTGTTATATTCGATTATTCATGATGTAACTGAACGAAAACAGATAGAAGAACGCCTCAGGCAATCACAGAAGCTCGAGACGGTCGGTCGCCTGGCCGGCGGTGTCGCTCATGACTTCAACAATATTCTAACGGTAGTGATGGGTTATTCAGAAATGGCATTGAATCAACTTAATGCCGAAGATCCTCTGCGAAAATTTCTTGATGAAATTCTTAAAGCCGCCAGACGTTCTGCGGACCTGATCGAGCAGTTGCTGGCGTTTGCACGCAAGCAGGCGATCAGCCCGCGCAAGCTCGATCTTAATTCCTGTGTCGAAAATATGTTGAAAATGCTCGGCCATTTGATTGGTGAAGACATAAAACTTGAATGGAAGCCTTGCGATGAACCTTTGCGGGTAAATATCGATCCAACCCAGTTTGAACAGGTTTTGATAAATCTTTGCGTCAATGCCCGTGATGCCATAGGCGGAACCGGCAGCATCGTCATCGAAACCGGCAAGACCTATGTTGATAAATCATTTTGTCAGCTTAACGAAGGTTTTAAACCCGGTGGATACGTAACCCTGAGCGTCGCAGATGACGGTTGCGGGATCGATGAAGAAACTTTGAAAAATATATTTGAACCATTTTTTACGACCAAATCCTTTCATAAGGGCACTGGTCTGGGTTTGGCTACGGTATTTGGTATTGTTCAGCAGAATGACGGGGTTATTCAGGTTCAGAGTCATGTAGACTCGGGTACTATTTTTAAGGTTTTTCTTCCAGAAGACACATCTGTGGATGAAGCGAGTGATAATTCCGATTCGGAAAAATCTTCTACTCGCGGAACGGAAACTATTTTTCTGGTGGAGGATGAACCGGCAATTCTGGATATGGGCGTAAAGATGCTGGAAAATCTGGGCTACAAAGTGCTGGCAGCATCGGGTCCTGCTCAGGCATTGGCGCTACTCGAACAGAACGATCAAAATGTCGATTTGCTTTTGACGGATGTAATCATGCCGGAAATGAATGGCCGTGAGCTTGCCGAAAAAATAAGAGAAAGCAACCCCGCGATAAGGGTTCTGTTTATGTCAGGCTACACCGCTGATGTAATTGCCAACCGTGGCATAATCGATGCAGGCGTTAATTTTATTGCCAAGCCATTTACGATGCAAAAACTGAATTCGGCGATCAGAAAAGTTCTTGAGGCCAACCCGATAAATCTTGATAAATAATCGCTTGTGCGCTTAAATGAATTATCCCGAATCAGGTACAGAATTTGAGTGCATTAAAAAAAACCTTTCGTTCGCTGCAATATCGGAATTATCGCCTGTTTTTTTCCGGTCAGATTGTTTCGCTGATCGGCACCTGGATTCAAAAAATAGCTTTGCCATGGCTGGTCTACCAACTGACCGGTTCTTCGGTGTTGCTTGGGGCGGTCAGTTTTGCCGGTCAGATCCCGACATTTCTGCTTTCGGGTGTTGCCGGAGTATACGCCGACAATCTGAACCGCTATCGAATACTGGTAATGACGCAGATTTTGTCAATGTTTCAGGCCCTTACTCTGGCTTTTCTTTATTTTTCGGGTCTGATACAGGTCTGGCACATTGTTATCTTGAGTGCTTCTTTGGGCTTGATAAATGCTTTTGATATTCCGGTTCGCCATTCTTTTGTCGTCGAAATGGTCGAGAAAAAGGAAGATCTCAGCAATGCAATCGCCCTTAATTCATCGATGGTTACATGCGCCAGACTGCTTGGCCCGTCGATTGCAGGAATTTTGATTGCCGCGGTTGGTGAAGGCTACTGCTTTCTTATCAACGGCCTCAGCTTTTTCTTCGTCATCTATTCTTTGTTACAAATGAAGGTTAAGGTTCCGGCAAAGAAGTCTGTGCGCCCGGCGGTTTTTAAAGAGTTAAAGGCGGGTTTTAAGTATACATTTGGTTTTATGCCGATGAAGGCAATAATTCTTCTGGTCGCTCTGGTCAGTCTGCTTGGGGTACCTTATGTTGTTCTCATGCCGGTAATGGCTAAGGAGGTTCTGCACGGCGGCGCACATACTTTCGGCTTTCTCATGGGGTCTTCGGGAATCGGCGCTTTGGCTGGCGCCCTTTTTCTGGCTTCGCGAAAGAGTGCCGTCGGGCTTGAAAAAGTTATTCCCGTTTCGGCGGCGATATTTGGTAGCGGGCTTTTTTTATTTTCATTTTCAACTTCGGTGACGGTATCACTTTTTCTGATACCGGTTATCGGGCTTGGGATGATGGTGCAGATGTCATCGAGCAATACTGTTTTGCAGACCCTGGTTGATGACGATAAGCGCGGCCGGGTAATGAGCTTTTACACCATGGCCTTTATGGGAACCATGCCTTTTGGCAGCATCCTGGCAGGATATTCGGCAGATCTGATCGG
>CAZTHA010000261.1:0-6269 GCA_964613435.1 uncultured bacterium | reverse complement strand
GCTAAATTTCCTGATTTTGAATCATTGCAATGATTCAAAATCAGGAAATTTAGCGGATATTTTGCCTTGACGGGCCTTATATTTGCCAATATAATCAAATGTAAGGTACAAAAATCAGGCTTAAGAAGGTTCTTCAATGTTTAAAAGATTCCGGCCGACTTGGGTATTGACCCTACTTTTCGCACTCCTTTCACTAAATCTATTCGCCGCAAAGCCGCTGGTTCTTTTCGATGAAGGACACGCCCAAAAAGCAGGAAACGCCGATTGGGTTATTAATGGCGGATTTTCTGATTTTGCCGATGCTTTCAAAAAGAATGGCTGTGAAGTTAGAGCCATTAAGCAATTTTCCCGTGACGCATTGAAAGAAGCAAAGATTGTCGTATTGCCCGAACCGAATTCGGTCTATTCAGCTTCAGAGCAGGAAGCTCTTGTTGATTTCGTCGACAATGGCGGCTGTCTTTATGCGATTGCCGACCATGATCGTTCCGATCGCAATGGTGACGGCATCGACTCGGTGGGTGTCCTCAATCAATTTCTGCCCAAACTCGGGCTCAAGATTGACAAGCGTTATTTCACCGAAGCGCCAGTCTCAGGAACCTATGAAGATACCGAGCTAACTCAGGGAGTAAAATCCGTGGGAACATGGGGCGGGACCACCATCTCCTGCCTGGCTTCGAGTGCCCAGGCCCATATTACCGTTAGCAGCAAAAATGGCGGCAATGCTTATATTGCTACCAATATAACCGGGCATCGCGGCGGCAAGGTGATCGCAATGGGCGACAGTTCACCCTACGACGACGGAAGCGGCGATCCCCGCGATAAACTTCATGACGGTTACAACAATCCCCGCCATGACCACGAACAACTTGCCCACAACAGCATCAAATGGTTGCTCAAAAAGGGGAATCAGAATCCGGATTACCTGATGAAATCACTTATGGCCAATATTGAAAGCGCCAACCAGGAATTGAAACAGAATTTTTCGGCTGAAAAGCTGTTATTTGCACAAAATCAGAAAAAGAATCTTTCTCGACTACTCAACCGTAACCAGCATCTGCTTCCAGCTTTTAGCGCCGAGGCCAAAGGGCGCCAGGATTTTTCGCCTTTGTTGAAGCAGATTCAGCAGCGCGAATTATTTAAAAACCTGCATCAGAACTAACCAAAGAAAAGACCCCCCTTTGCAAGCGCCTCGAAAGCTTGACGCGATCGACCTCTTTTTTATTTTTCAGCATTGATTTCACAAGTGGGCAGGTTTGTGATAGTTTAGAAGCAGAAACATTGGTGGCAAGAAAACTTTAAAGATGCTTGAAAAGTCTGTCTCTCAGAAAAATTCCATCTTTCTTGGGGTAATATTTCTTCTTGTGGCAGGGATAACCCTAACCGCTGGCATACTCTGGAAAAATTTTGTCGAGTATACCAGTAACACCGAGGACCTGCCCGAAGTTTTTTCTGGAGTTACCGCCCAGGCACCTTTCAATCCCAGCAATCTGCCTGGTGAAAGAGAAAGCGTCATTTTCACATTCGTCATTCCACGCGGGGACCTGGTTCAGTTCATGGATATGGTTCAGCCCCGCCTCGATGAAATCGTCGAAAAGAGCGGAAAAAAAGCGGTCATCGACATTTCTACCGATGAAGTCGAAGTAATTAACAAAGTCGAAAGAGATCAGGCCGATTTTGGCTCTCTTTCAACGATGGGCTTCGTTAACTTCATGAACAATCGCAACATCCGTGCGGTTCTTGAAAGATACAGCGATCCGCCCAAGCGCTCGATATTCGTTGTCAGAAGCGACGATAACATCAACACTCTTGCCGACCTCAAAGACAAACGAATTGCCTTTAAAAGCAAATATTCATTGCCAGGCTATCTACTGCCGCTTTCAGAGCTAAAAACGATCGGCTTCGACCCGGCCGGCTTTTTCCAGCAGGAAACTTTTTCAGAAAACTACAGCAATTCTCTTTTAGGGTTGTTGAATCATGATTATGACTGCATCGTCATCGCCAGCAATTTCCTCATGGAAGCCGACCCATCGATCAAAGAAAAGATTCGCATCATTCATGAAAGCAAACCTCTGCCCGGGGGAATCTACATTACCCGTAACGACCGGCGCATGTCTTTTGAGCAGATCATTACCGGAAATTTCATGAAACTTGCCGAGACCATTTCAGCAAATGAAATGTTTTCGGGCATGTTCAAGGTAAAATACCCGGATTTAGCTTCCTATCAGTCACTGGCAAAGGAATTTGGCCATGGCAAATGATTCCAGACCATCAATCAACCAGCTTTCACTGAGCTTTCGCCAGAAGGTGGCAACGATTTTTACGCTGCTGATAACCTTTATCATGCTTTTGTCCGTTTATCTGGTGACCTATCAGGTCAAGAAAACAAGCCTGAAAAGAGCTGAAGACAGCGGGCGCCTGCTTGGGCGCATTATTGCGCTATCGATGGGCGAAGATATCGTCCGAGACAATCTTCAGAGCATTAACTATGCATTGAAGGAGTTCGCCCGGCTTGAAAAGATTGAATACTGTCTGATTCTCGACAACTATGGTCGGGTTATTTCCAGCACCGATGAAAAGCTTTCAGGAAAGTATTTTTCCGATGCCTGGTCAAGAAGCGCATTAATCGCCCCCGGAGTGGTAATTCGCCGCGCGTCACGCCATAACAAGCCGGTATATGACACCTCAGTACCGATTGAAATCGGTGGTAAAAGACATGCGTTGATAAGAGTCGGCTTCACTCTTGGTGAAGAACTGGCAAGTATTCGCAGTCTGCTGGTTTACAACCTCAGCCTTGGTCTGGCACTGATTCTCGGCGGCATCTTCATTGCCTATGCCGTTTCGTCAACTTTGCTCAGCCCATTGAATGCGATTCTTAATTCTCTTGAATCGATGCGCCGGGGCGACTACACCCAGAAAGCGCACATTGAATCTCACGATGAATTCGAACAACTGGCACAATCCTTCAACAAGCTCTCAAATTTTTTGCAGCACCGCCAGGAAACCGAAAAATTCATCTCCCGGAAAATCTGGGAAGCGGATGCCAGCCTGAAACACCGGCACTACTCCGGGAAAATAATCTCGGCAGTTGTCGTTCACCTTGAATTGTATCGTTTTGCCTCTTTTCTTGAAAGATACTCACCATCTGAAGCGGTCGATACTTTGAACCGGTTCCTCGAGCAGGCGACCGAAATAATTGCCGAAAGCGGCGGGGTAATCGATAAATATGGCGATGGGCATATCACCGCCGTTTTTCCGGTCATTGCTGAAGACCGATGGCCCGCCTTCCTGAGAGCGGCTTTTGCCGCCCTTTTCAATCGCAACAATCTGGGCATACTCAATTTCAACCAGTCACAGCTCGGCCTTGAAGAGCTTCAGTTGCAGATAGGCATGGCCTATGGAAAAATCATTGTCGGCAATATCGGCACCAATATCAGAAGCGATTTCTCAGTTCTGGGCGCAACGGTAAACCAGGCCCGAAAAGCAGCAGAACGTTGCGGGCACGGCAATGAATTTCGTCCCGTGGCCACTTCAGAGCTGGTGCGCATCTCGTCAGATTTTTTGAATTACAACAAAATGGAAGCCAGACCCGAAGATGAGCGCGACTATTTTTCACTACAGAGTTTTGCCAATCTGGCCTATTTCAAAGAGCGTCTCAAGGGGGCTTCAGTCAGGGGCAACCTCAGTATTATTGCAGCCTTCGGTCTTACCGAAAGCGAAGAAGGGCTGGATTTCCTCGAAGAAATTTTGCAGGATGAAAGCCGAAAGCAGTTTCACCTTGACGCGATAAAAGCCATGTCCGCAGATCTATTCGCCGGCAAAGAACGCTCGAAAAAAATCCTTGTCGGAATCATCGAAAACCAAACCGATCCACAGCAGGTAGCTCAGGCAGTTTCAGTCCTGGGCTGGTCTCGCAATCCAGATTTAACCGAGCTTTTCATCAAACTTTTTGGCCACGAGGATGACAGAATTCGTGCCAACGCTGTCGAAGCATGCATTCCGCTGGATTTCACCGGCAAACGCGACCTGCTCAAGAAATTGCTCAAAGACCCGGCGCCAAGGGTCTGCGGCAATGCGCTACTCGGCCTGTGGCTGGCCGATGATCAGGAAACCCTCGCCTGCCTTTATGGGCTGCTCAAAGCTGATGATTCGCGCAAAAGGGCAGCCGGAGCCTTCGCGGTCTATTTTCTTGCCGCGTCACGCCGATTTCGCCGCATGTTTCCTGCATACAGCGAAGAAAGCAGTTTTGTCGTTTTGCCGATTATCGAGAATATACTCAAGCGGCTGAAGATCATGCTTGAAAGCTCAGAGACGTCAGAAAGACTGCAGGCGCTGCGCGCTGCCGGCAAAATCGGTTTCCATGACTTTGGGCCGGCAATAAAAGAAATGCTTGCCGAAGAAAACGAGCCGGAAATAGTCAGTCTGGCCCATTCAATTTTAAAAGAATGGGAACTTCACGCTTCAGAAAAAACCTGATCACGCAGTTTTTCCCCACAGAAAATTCCGGCGATGGCGGTAAAAAATTGAATGCCCAATACGGGAAAAATTAGCCAGCTGACTTTTTGCACAATTGCCATGTGGTTAATTACAGCCATGCCGACACAATAGATAAGAAGCGCCTTTGCGCCCGCAGGGACAAAAAACCTGACTGGCCACACCGATTGCCTCAGCAAAGCGTAGGTAATGATAAAAATAAGATTACCAATGATGATTACCGGAACCAAAGGGTACATAATTGCCGGCAGATGTCCGGAAAACAGTCCCCCTACCGGGCTAAGCAGTCCAATCACCGCCGCATTCCGCGCCCCCGCGTAGCCGACCATAAAAACGAACACAGCGTTGACAACGACGCCAGTTAGAAGATTCGGCAGACCTATAATCTGCAAAGCAAGCACCATTGCCAGAACCAGCCCAGTAACCGCGGTCATTTTAAGTCGATTTTGCATGGACCGATTTTAACATAAACTCGGGAAAAATGCTGCAGCGGTACAAAAGTTGATTGACAACTGAATATAGTTGCCGATATAGTAAATGGTTCTTTTGAGGAATGAGGATCCAGATTGCTGGATTGAAGTTAACTGTCAGGAGGTCTGTAGTGGACGCCCAAATGTATTTCTGGTTAGCGCCGGTAGGTTCTTTGCTGGCATTGTTTTTTGCTTATTATTTTTTCTCGACAATGATGAAAGCCGACCCGGGCAATGAAAAATCCCAGGAAATTGCCGGTTACGTAAAAGAAGGGGCCATGTCTTATTTATGGGCCCAGTACCGCGTTGTCGGTATCTTTTTTATCGTAGCTTTCGCATTCTTTTCTTTCCTGGCTTTCGTTCTCAAAGTTCAGAGCCCTTGGACTCCTTTTGCATTCCTGACCGGTGGTTTCTTCTCTGGCCTGTCCGGCTATCTTGGAATGAAAACCGCTACCAATGCCAGTAACCGCGCTGCTGCAGCTGCAGCAAAATCACTGAATCAGGGCCTTCAGGTCGCATTCAGAAGTGGTGCGGTCATGGGTTTTGTCGTCGTTGGCCTTGGCCTTCTCGACATTTCAATCTGGTGGAAAGTTCTCAACTGGGTAATGGACCAGAAAGAACTTCTTTTCAAAGACAGCATGTTTGCTGTTCATGATTACATGGAAATCACCACGATCATGTTGACTTTCGGTATGGGCGCCAGCTCTCAGGCTCTTTTTGCCCGTGTCGGTGGTGGTATTTTCACCAAAGCTGCTGACGTAGGCGCTGACCTGGTCGGCAAAACCGAAGCCGGCATTCCTGAAGATGATCCGAGAAACCCGGCAGTTATCGCAGACAACGTTGGTGACAACGTCGGTGACGTAGCTGGCATGGGTGCCGACCTTTATGAATCCTATTGTGGTTCAGTTCTGGCGTCTGCTGCTCTTGGGGCAGCTGCGTTCAGTACTCCCGAACTGGTACAATATCAGCTCAACTCGATTCTTCTGCCGATGGCTATTGCCGGAACCGGCATCATCTTCTCGCTGATCGGCGTTTATGTCGTTAAAACCGATGAAGAAGCTTCACAGAAAGAACTCATGGGAGCTCTCGGCCGAGGCATAAATGCTTCTTCACTGTTAACCGCTATCGGCAGCGCATTCCTGACTTTAAAGCTGCTGCCTGACCATTTCTACATTCTTGGCTCGATCATCACCGGTCTGATGTCAGGCATCATTATTGGCTGGGCGACAGAATACTACACATCTTCCGATTACGAACCGACCCAGGAAGTTGCCGCGCAGGCAACCACCGGCCCGGCAACAGTTATCA
>CAZTHA010000260.1:5445-6276 GCA_964613435.1 uncultured bacterium | reverse complement strand
CAGGTTACCGCCAGAAATCCGCCGGCAAGGAGGAATGAGCCGAAATAAGAGGAAAAAATAATCCCATAATCAGGACTACCAAGATAACCCACAGTGATAACCATCGGAAAAGTCATGAACAGTGCGATTCCCAAAAACAGCCAGGCTGCGAAAAATTTTCCGGCCAAAGCCTGCCACATGGTTACCGGCAAGGTAAACAATAACTCGATGGTTCCGCTCTTGCGTTCTTCTGACCAGAGGCGCATACCAACCGCCGGCACGAGGAACAGGTACAACCAGGGATGCCAGACAAAAAACGGCTCAAGAGTTGCGGCCCGGTTTTCAAAAAATTTCGAAATGAAGAAGGTGCAACCGGTTGTTGCCAACAGAAAGATCACGATAAAAACGTAGGCAACCGGCGATTCAAAATAACTTTTTAACTCCCGTTTAAAAATGGCTTTAAAATTGCGCATCAGGCCGCACCTCCTTTCGTGAGATTGTAAAAAACTTCGTTCAGATCGCCCTTTTCAACCGTGAAGCCGTCGACCTGCCATTTTTTCTGGTGAATGAAACTGGCGGCCTCATGGGCTATCGACTTGCCGCACATCGGCAGCAGTCTGACTCTGATAATCTTTTTGCCATTGTCGTTTTTGGGCTCTGGGTCTGCATCTTTTTCAGCAGACAGATCGACGACCTTATCGACTCCCTGAACCTTTTCCAGGTTTTCCAGGGCATCTTTCAGATCAACGTCGACGAGTTCGAGGGTCACTGCGCCATGCAGTTTTGATTTGCTTTTAAGCTCTTCGGGGCTGCCATCGGCAACTATTTTACCTTCACCGATAATAATGGCAC
>CAZTHA010000260.1:0-5435 GCA_964613435.1 uncultured bacterium | reverse complement strand
TGGCACGACTGCAGACAGCTTCAACTTCTTCAAGAATGTGAGTTGAAAGAATGATGCATTTCTCGCGACCCATATTTTTGATAAGATTGCGAACTTCCTGTTTTTGATTTGGGTCGAGACCGTCGGTCGGTTCATCGAGAATCAGGTATTCTGGGTCGTGAAGAAACGCCTGAGCGAACCCCACCCTTTGGCGATAACCCTTTGAAAGGGTATCGATCAACTGATAGGCAACTTCTTTTAAATTGCACGTCGCCATAATATTCTTAACCCGTTCGATTCTCTCGTTACCGTCATAGCCGCGAACTTCAGCGGCGAACATAAGAAAGTCGAAAACATTCATGTCCTTGTAAGACGGGGAAGATTCTGGCAAATAGCCAATTCTGGTGCGCACCTCGAGGGGCTGTTCGATGATGTCAAAACCACCTACAGTTGCAGTTCCAGAGGTTGGGGCTAAAAAAGTGGTGATCATTTTCATTGTCGTCGATTTGCCGGCACCGTTTGGCCCGAGAAAACCAAGTATCTCACCCTTGTTGACGCTGAAACTTATGTCATCAACGGCATTGATCGAGCCAAAGTGTCTGAACAAAGACTGTACAGCAATCATGGCAAAACCTCCTTATAATCTTTACGAAATTATCTGACCAATAAAAAAACAAAAGGTTGCAATTTTTTTAACTTTTTTTCAAGGCCTGTATTCTAACCAACTCAAGCGCTTTATTCAAAAGCTTTTCAAGAGATCGGGAAGTCACCGTTGCCCCAGAAACGGCATCGAACTGATTGTTCTTACTTCGGGCACCGGTCATTTCGATTCTCGGCAACAGCGATAAGTTAACGAACTGTTCGGAAAAAAGAGGGTCGGCAATGCGGCTTCCCAATCCCGCCGTTTCATTCTGCCTGACTACGCGTAAGCCGAGCATGGTTTCCTGCTCCAGATCGAGAACTCCGACAATCGTCATCTCGCCCCACATCCCGGCACCAGTTGCCTCAAAAACCCATTGCTGCAGCTGATCCTGGTTCTGCCATATTTTGCAGCGCCCGGAACTTTTCTGGGCAAAACGCCGATTGAAACTGGTGAAAGCTGTCTCGACATCTTCAGGTTCTTTGCCGACGAGAATTTGCATAACGGCATTAACGGTATCGGCCTGCAGCTCACTGCGATTACCCACCCCGGCCCGGGTGAGCACGAGAACCAGGGCACAAATGCTTCCCAATAACAAAACAAAAAAGATTTCCTTTTTCAGAGTAGATTTTACCCGACTCATCGGTCGGCTCCAATGATATCGGCAATCAATGGCGAAATAGCCTGAGCGAGCAGCAAAGCGAAACAGCCTGCCAATTCGTTATTTGAGGCACAAATAAACCAGACCAGCATGACTGCAAAGACCAGGGCGAAAACGAGCTGTCCCGAAACCGAAATCGGCACGCTATTTTCATCGGCAAGAGCAAGCCAAAGGGTCGCAGCAAAGGAACCGGCCATGAAAATATTGAATGGCGCTGCAAGGATTTCGGGCCGATATTGGCCAACGACAAAAGCCAGGGCCAATGAAGCTGCAATTGTGGAAAAAAACCAGACACGGCGGCCCGGAACAGATAGAACGACCAGCAAAGCCAGGGCCAGCAGAATTCCAGGAAATGAAAAACCAGGCAATGCGGGCAGATGTCCGCCGGCAAAGAAGCTTGAAAAAGTATCGACCGGCCATTTTAACCAATAGTTGCCCGAGTGACCGATTGGATTGATGCCGGCAGTCCAGATCGACAGTGCCGATGTTGCGCCGGGAAAGGGCTTTGATGCAGCCAAACTCACCGAAGCCCCGTAGCCGGCAGAGATGAAAACCAGGCCAACCGCTCCGAAATTGAAGACATTCTTTCCTGCGCCACCAAAGGCTGAAACCGCAATGAGCCATGAAACCAGAAGGGCGACCGGAACCAGCCAAAGGGGCATGCCAAGAGGCACAAAAAGTGGCCAGACCCAAAAAACTGGCCAGGGGAAACGACTGGCTCCGAGCTCGGCAAAAGACCTTATCGCCAACCCGGTTGCCAGGCTCAGAATAACCGCAGCCGGAACTTTGAGACCAAATCGGCCCCAGGCGGCAAAAAATACCGGAATCAGCAATATGGCCATCAGGGTGGCCGGTAATGGTGCTCGGCGAGAAGATTTTCGCAGTTCGTTCATGCCGATATATTACAACATCATCAGAGCTTTAACAAAAAAAATGCGGCGGCGTAGCTCTAAATGCTATAATTTTTCTGTAGAAGGTCTCGAGAGTTATCTGCCGAATCTATCAATCATCGACTTTTGAGGCGCTGGTGCAATAAAACGATCAAGAGGTTTTGCCATGAGAAGAATTATTTTCGCAGTTCTGTTTCTAGTCGTCGGAATATCTGCCCTTTTCGCAAATTCACCACAGTTTTTATGGAAACCCGTCAGTGAAAGTAATGGTCGACTGGTAGTTCTTTTCCCCTCACAGATCAGAATTGAAACGGTTCAGTCGATTACGATAAACGATCGTTTCAAACCCTCGAATACCTCACAGAACGGAGCTAACGGCGACCGAATTCATGCCAGATTCGACAAGCCCGGTAAAGATTACGGCAATCAGGCGGTTGTCAAAATCGTCACCAAATCCGGGCAGGAATTCACCTGGACCATTCCTCGCGGCAAAGATCGCTATGAACAGATAAGCAATGTCAAGCCAACTGGTAACAACAGCACCTTTGGCGATCTTATCGCAGCTGAAGCCCCGGAAGGTGCCCTTAGACTGACCAACGCCAATCAGGGTACCGAGGAATATGAAGTTAAGGCTGACGGCGAGATAACCGTTGACTGTATTCTTAGCAATTACGGACCCGCAGAAATGTGGATCAAGGACGAAAATGATGAAATTTTATTGAGCTGGAAACGCAGCAATGATAAGGATCCGGCTCTTTTGACCGTAAATGGTCAGGAAGTGGCCGAATCGAACCCGGAAGTAAAGCCCGGCGATTTTACTCCGACAGCACAGAAGGTAAAGATTGAAGTTAAAGCCGGGCAAAAGCTTAAAGCCCATCTTTCCGGAGAATTCGGCAATGCCAGTTCTTATCTGGTAATCAACGAATAATCATTGAATCGGGCCGGAAGCTTTGATATATGACGAAGCTTCCGGCTGACCTTCAATTTCTAGCCGCAACCGCTGCCCCTGTTCAATTTCAAACGAATACTTGTTTTGAACTGCGTCATAGTTTCCCGAAGAGGCTTTTTTCATTGAGGTCTCATCGGAGCTTCCCTTGAAAAATACAGGTGCATAGGCTTTGTCATCGGGCCTTTCCCAAACCAGAAGGCTTTTTCCCTTAAAAAAAACTTCTTCGCCATCATCGTCAAGCAGGCGCACAATTATTCTGGCCGGACGGTAGGTCGGCAAAAAAGCAAGAATCTGCGCAGTTCCATCGGCAAAGGCTTCAAATTCGCCAGAGCCTTTACCTGATTGCTCGACCTCACTGCTCTGGCCGGTTCCTGCAGTTTTGGGGAAAGTTGCCTTAGCCGGGGCCTTCGGGGCATGATTTTCTGCCGGCTGTTGCAGATGTTTTTTCTCCTTGAGATCGGAAACCGCCGGCGGGGCTGGAACCGTTTTCCCGGCGGGTTCTACGAGAACTGGTGCCGGGGAATTAACCGGAAGATTTTTGCCCGAATTAGGGGTTACAACAATTTCCGGGGCAGACAACCCATTTACGCCAATCTCGACTTGCGCCGCGGCAAAACAGGCGGAAGAGGCAATCATGAGAAGCAAGCTACTGAGCAATATTGATTTCAAGCTTAAACTCCTTTTCTGCAGAAAATCTGCTGAAGTCAAAAGTCTGAACAATTTTCCCTCCTTCAAGGCGTTCAACCCTTTGTTGCTTGTTTCCAGCCAGGCGATAGGTGACGATATGCTCGATCAATTTGCCGGACTTTGGGTCAAAAACCAAAGTCTTAAGACGGTAATTACCGTCTTTTTCGGGCAAAATAGTGGTAGCATTTCGCAAATCCTGGCGAAGCAAAGCTTCGAGTCTTGATTTCTGGTTGAAATATTCTTCCAGGCCGGTTAAATCTTGATCTGCAGAAGCACTGCCCGAACGCAAATACAGAAAAAGAGCGAGCACCAGTCCGATTAGACCGGTCACGACAATTATTTCAAGCAGGCTGAACGCTTTCTTATTCAACGAGAAAATACTCCTGAAGATCAAAATTGAGACGATAAGCAGCATTTCGCGACCAAACCGAAGTCGGATCAAATGAAGGGTCATAAATGATTTGCCCATAAGGTCGGCCATCGGCTTGCGCCCTGAAGGTCTTACAAGCCACCAGGCCGTGGATGAACGCTTCTGCACCGAGATTTATCTGGCCGTCGACAGCAACCAGGGCTGCTTCGATCCGACATCCCGCACCGACCTTAATGTTGCCGCCAAGACTTATCAGATTCAGCATTCGCCCGTTATCAGCCGGCAAGTCTGCTGAAATGCTTACATCCGAGTCAAAAATCAGCAGCGCACCTGAATTTTCCGGGATGAAGCTATTCTTGATTTCTGCCGGGCCTTTTACTGCAATGGCACCGGGGATCACCAATTCGCCGCGCTCATTTTTTTCAAGCTTTTCAAGAGCCTGTTCCCAGCTTGAAAAAGTTTGAGTAACCTTGCTGCGCATAAATGCAAAATTCCTGAGAGTGAGAAAAGCAGCCTCGTTAAAAATAGGTTGCGAAGCCTCGTCGACAAGGGTATAAGCAGCTCCCGAAACGAAATTGAAAAAATCAGCCGGGTTATCATTTACCCGCAGTCGTCTAGACGCAGGCGGCCTGACAAAAGGCAGGTTATCAGGCTGCAAAACCGCAAATTCTTCATGGATCTTATCCAGCTTCAACAGCTGAAGATTGGCGGCATTAAAAGCCTCTCGATAGAGAAAGGACATTCGATTACCATAAGCGGCAAAATTATCGGAAAAATTGCGGCGAATCATTTTCACTTCGGCCGGCTTGAGTCGACAAGGCCATTCGTCCGAGTTGAAACGGTTTTCATCGAGCAAAGGGAATGGAAAAGTCAAACCACTTTTTACTCCGGCCAAGCCCTGCACAATTGGATAAGAACGAACAACCCGCCCGATGACCAGAGTCGGCGAAGGATTGGTATCATTACCATTGAGCAAAAGCTTCGATGCCGATAAAAAATCTTTGGCATCGAGCAAGCCATAAGGCGAAAGTCCGTCTGGGCTTGAGTAAAGACCGTTTCGATAATCATCACAATAATAAAAGTATTTGAATGTCCCCTTTTTCTTGAGATATTCATCATCTTCGAGGCTGTCTTCGAAATATCCGCGGTTTACCAGCGCCGAGCCTGGCGGATTTCTGATTTCACAGTCTGAAGCCTCGCCCAGAAATATCCAGCCCTGGCCATCGATAAAATCTCTGGGCGAGGCTTCAGACTGTGAA
>CAZTHA010000259.1:0-6281 GCA_964613435.1 uncultured bacterium | reverse complement strand
TATGCGCCACCGCCAGCCCCGCCGGTATATTCCGGTGGTTCGATGACTCCACCTCCACCGCCGATTCAGAATCTATACGCGCCTGCGCCCCCTCCAGTCGCAGTTCCAGATATGATGACTCCGCCTCCGGCTCCTTACATGAGCTCGCCTGTTGCCGCTCCGGCACCAGCACCTGGCGCTCCGGTAGCAATCAGCACCCATGAGCTTTATCGTGAAGAACGCTATCGTATTCCTGATGAACTCAAGCCGACCAATTTTTCGCCATATTTTGCCAACCTCAATGGCTATCACGGGCTTTTCGAAACAGAATCCGCCCTGTTGCCATACCTGCCGACCTGGAACTTCGGTCTGCATTTCCGCTATGAAAAACTGCAGTATCTCAATGGCCAGAAAAATGTCATCGAAGGCAACCGTTCAGTAATTCCGTTGCATCTCACCTATACCGGTAAAAAACTGTTTGCAGCTTTGAGTGTTCCGTTCCAGAACTGGGAAGTGAAACGTTCGGGCGGTAACAGCAACACCGTTAGCCTTTCTGGCCTGCATGATCCGTCGCTTAAAGTGGGTTATCAGGTCTGGAAAAACCTTGAAGGCACGCACGCAGTAACTCTGCATGCCGAAGGAAAATTCCCCGGCGACAACTATCATCAGCCCCTTTGGGACTTCTCTGGAAAAAGCAACGTCGGCGTTCGCGTTGGTCCGGCTGAAGCGACTCGCGGCGCATGGGTAGAAGTTGGCGGCGCCTATTCCGGAGTAATGAATGACAAATGGACCAGCCATCTCAATCTGGCCATCGCCAACGACTCCGAAGACAGTATCAGCAAATACATCATTCGCGCGGGCACTGATTATCGCGTAAATCAGAACTTTGCCATCGTCGGAGAACTCAACAGCACTTCCTATGAAATGGACAACGGCACCGACGACACCAACGTCGATCTGTTGCTGGGCTTCATTCTCTTCAACGATTCCTGGCAGGGGCAGCTTGGTTTCCCAATCGCCCTTGAAAAAGACTGGCTATCACCATGACTTCGGCGTGGTTTTTGGTCTCAACCATCGCTGGGATTAAATTCTATCGCAAAAAACTCCCCGGTTTTCCGGGGTTTTTTTTTGCTTGTTTTTACGTTGTATAATAACCTGTTTTTAAAATTAAGATAATTTGCGGGGGTAACATGAAATTATTCCGGATTCTTTTTCTGGTGTCGGTCCTGGTGATTGGCGCCGGCTACCATCTTTGGTCGGCTACCGATCAGGAGCATGGCAGCCAGGGTGATTCTGCGGCAAGATACGTTATCGAAGCCGTTTATGAGTCTGACCATCTGAGGATTGTTCAGTTCAAACTCGGTGTTCTGGCCCATTATTCATACATTATCGAGAGTGATGGCAAGGCTCTGGTTGTCGACCCGGGCCGCGACATTGCCGTCTATCTCGATCACGCCCAAAAAAACGGTCTTGAGTGGGCTGGAACCTTATTGACCCATACTCATGCCGATTTTGTCGCCGGTCATCGCGAAATGACCCAGGCAACAGGTGCGCCGATTTACGCCAGCCAATTGAGTGGCAATCTTTTTCCACACCTGGCAGTGAATGAGGGCCAGGAAATGCCCGTTGGCAAGGCCGTATTGCAGATTATTGAAACCCCCGGGCATACTTCAGATGCCATATCGGTATTGATTTCCGCCTCCGGCGTCGCCGACGGCAAGAAATTCCTCCTTTCAGGTGACAGTCTTTTCGTCGGAGGCATTGGCCGGCCTGATGTTATGGGCGAGGGTTACTCAGCCGCAGAACTGGCCGGAATGATGTTTGCCACCTGGAACGAAAAGCTGGCCCAGCTACCAGATTCAACGGTGATTTTGCCGGCTCACGGTGCCGGTTGTCTCTGCGGTATTGTTCTTGGCGACGCACCTTCTTCGACCATCGGCAAAGAGAAGGCCGAAAATCCTTTTTTGAAGCTTGCCAATAACAGAAATGCCTTTATTTCTGCAGTAATTTCCGGAATCGAAGATGCTCCGGCCTATTTTAAAGAAAACGCGGCTCTCAATCGGCGTGGCCCGGAGCTTGTCGACTGGAACAATCCTTTACAGCGTAAAATTGATGACGCTGCTGGTCTGGCCTTTAGAAACTATGTGTACATCGTTGATGTCAGAAGTGCTGATGAATACGCTGCCGGACATATTCCCGGGTCTTTGAATATCATGTTGAAAGGTCGGCTTGAACATTGGGTGGGCACTCTTGTGCCATTTTCCGCGCAAGTGATTTTGCGGGGTAACGAGATTCAGGTTCTTGAAGCTGCGCGAAGACTGCATCGGGTTGGATATAAAGCCGATTATTTTGATTTTGGGGCCAGCTTCAACGATGTCAAAAGTTCAAATATGGCTTCAGAGGAATTGCTGGCGCGGATGGAAAAAAACGACGCGCCCCTGGTCGTTGATGTTCGTTCAAACGCTGAGTGGCGTGAGGAAAGAATCGGCAAAATCATCAATCTTGAATTGCCGAATCTGGAAAAACTTGCCCGAACTCGCTTGAATCCCAGCGATGAAATTCTGGTGGTCTGCAACTCATCATATCGGTCGAGTATTGCGGTTGGTCTGCTTGAAAGAGCTGGTTTCAGCAAACTTGGCAGTCTCAAGGGTGGGGGTGAAGATTGGTTGGCCAAGGGTTTGCCCGTGAAGAGAAGCGAAAGCAAGCTTCAGCAAAGGCCTACTGTTCCTGCCGTTGCAGGTATCTCCCTGCCGAAAACAATTTCGGCAAAAGAGTTGTTGAGCAGATTGAAAGGCCAACCTGAAAGCATAGAGCCCATAGACATCCGGCCGCCTGAAGAAAATTCCCAATACAATCCTTTGAAGTTGAAGCCGGTCGATCTGAACGACCTGCTTGAAACCGATCGCTGGCTGCGAGGCGAAGTGCCGCTGTTAATCATTGATCGAGACGGAAGTCTGGCGCTGATGGTTGCCGGCATTCTTGCCTGCAAAACCAGCCGATCGATAATGGTTTTACAGGGCGGCATCGAAGAGATCTGGAAGGAAACCGAAGGATCAATTTTCAGAAAACAGCCGGCGACTAACGTCGAAAAGCAGGAAAAGCAGGAAAAGCAGGAAAAGCAGGAAAAGCAGGAAAAGCAGGATGCTTCGCCGTCTCGACCTGAACCGGAAAAAACCGACAAAAAAAGAAATGCGGGGTGTTGAAAATGAACGACATTAATTCCAAGCCATACATGAATTCCTATCTGGCCGGCTTTCTCCTGGGTTTAACCCTGCTGGCTTCATTTGCAGTTCTAGGAACAGGGCTCGGCGCTTCGGGCGGTCTTGCTCGTCTTTCTGCCTGGTGCGGCTTGTGCGTTGCTCCAGAGCATTTTCTTGGCTCCAAATATTTTGGTAGCTGGGGTGAGCAGCCTTTGCGGCATTACATCACCTTTATGCTGGTCGGGGTTGCCATCGGCGGCTTTTGCTCAGCCCTGGTAATGAATCGTATTGGCATTGAAACCGAAAGGGGAAAAAGCTTTAAAGCCGGATATCGTTTATGGTTTGCGCTTGGCGGCGGAATTCTCTCCGGGTTTGCCAGCAGAATGGCACGCGGTTGCACATCGAGTCAGGCGTTATCTGGAACAGCTCTGCTTTTAACCGGCAGTCTGGTCTTTCTAGGTTGCGTTTTTGCCGGAGGCTATCTGGCGGCATATTTCGTCAGGAGGCAGTGGCATGATTGAAACATTTTTTGGTGCAAACCTTTTGACAACTTTTCCGGCCATGCTGAGTGCCCTGATTATTGGAATTGCCTTCGGCTGGTGTCTTGAACAGGCTGGTTTCGGCAGTTCGCGCAAATTGACTGGTATCTTCTATTTTCGTGATATGGCAGTACTTAAAGTCCTTTTCAGCACTGCAATTACCGCCATGCTTGGTCTTTTATTACTGGTCAAAATCGGTTTGCTGAAACTCGATTCGATTTACATGCCGGAAACCTTTTTTGGCGCCCAGATTATTGGTGGCTTATTGTTTGGCATCGGCTTTGCCATTGGCGGTTGGTGCCCAGGTACGGCGACTGTTGGTGCGGTAAGCGGCAAGTTTGATGCGTTGGTCTTCCTGATTGGCGCTGGAATTGGCAGCATTGTTTTCAGTGAAAGCTTTGTGTTCGTCGAAAAATATTATCTGCTTGGCTCAGCCGGACTTCGCCTGGCCTACAACGATCTTGGCATGTCCTATGGTGAAATGGCTTTGGCAGTAACCCTGGTTGGAATAATCGCTTTTTGGTTGGCAGAAATTATCGAAGCCAGATTCGATTTCAGTCTTGTTGCCGACAGAACCAGGGGCTTGTGGATATTTTCCTTTGCCGTTCTGATTACTGCGGCAGGGCTTAGTGCCATGCCCGTGCGCTCAACAAAGTCTCTGGATATTCCAGCTGACTTTCTCAGCAAAAAGGTCAATGCTTTGATTGCTCCCCAAGAGCTTGCCAAAGCGATGCTTGCGGGTGAGAAGAAAATTATCTGCGTCGATCTCAGATCCGAAGAAGAATACCAACGTTGGCATATCCCCGGGGCGCGCAATTTTCCGATCGAGTCACTTATTGCCGGCTTAGGCCGTTATCGAAGCTATGATCGCATTGTTCTTTATGCCGATGAGATGGTGCAGCCGGCCAGAGTTCAGGTCGTTCTCGAGCTCGACGGCTTCAAGAATGTTTTCGTTCTCGATGGTGGTCTGAAAGCATTGTTCAATCAGGTTCTGAAGCCTGCCGCGCTGCGAGATGCGACAATGACGCCTGCAGAGAAAAATGAAATTGAGAAATGGCGTGCATTTTTTCTGACCTCGGCCTTTGGTGGCGCTGAACCGGTAAAATTTCAGGAATCAGAGGAGCAGGCCAGATAAATTTATCTGTTTTCAACAGAATTCGGGAAAATTAATTTTTTAATTGAAATAGTTTTTCAACCGGACTTGTGCTAAAACCGCCTAAATAGGCGGTTTTTTGCGTCAGCCGGGAAAGCCGGTATTTTTGTTATAATTAAGTCAGGTAAAAAAGTCAGGAGAAGATCATGTCAGAAAACAACGGAACGGGCATATTTGGAATGGCCCGGGTTATTATTTTTCTTGTCGTTCTGATAGTTTCAGCGCCTTTTCTTGCTATTGGCAATTATAAAAACGGTCGAATTCAGTCATGCATCGACGGCAGTCTCGATAAAATGAAACGTTACGATTTCATTGAAGCCCAGAACAAAATGGATGAGGCCGCTGACCATTTTGGTGTCCTTTATGATTGTTATGTCATGGTTTTACCGGTTGTCGGCGGCAAATACTACGAAAAGAAAACTTTTTATGGCTTGCGCGGGGTTGTGCGCACCGGGGGACTTGCTCATCGAATGGCACGCTGGGACCTCGATGTCGATGAATTGATCGATGAAACCGATAAAGACCTAAATCGCCGCAGCGTTTTTCCCCAGAATTTGAAGGGGCTGCAGCAAATGGCCAAAGATCAGCTTGCGACTTTGAAAAGACTATTGCCAATGATGAAAGACTGCAAAAAAGGCGATTACGACAAGGTTACCGCTGATTTGCGCATTTTTATGGGGGCACCCAAGAACCTTGATTACGAAATCGTCATAATGCCTTTGACCAGCCTGCTGCTTGAACTGGCTCAAAATACCCGTGATCCAACGACCATTGAAGTGACTAAAAGCATCGTCAAGGGTATGACGACAAAAACAAAAAATCCTTTCTTTAGAGAAATGCGCATGAAAGTTGAATCCATGACTTTGCAGCCTGTCACTGCCAGCAGACCAAAGAAGACGTCTCTTAAAGAAAAATTCGCATCAGGCATGACCCTGTTGAAAAAGAAGCAGTTTGAAAAAGCTATGGGTTATTTTGAAGAATGCTACGGTGAGCGCCCCGATAACGACAAGATCTGCTATGCCCTGGCCCTGACCAAAAAAAGAATGGGACAAAACGAACAGGCAAAAAAGCTTTGCCGGGAAATACTTTTACGACAGCCGAATAACGAAAGAACCCAAAAATTACTGGCTTCAATCAAGTGATAATTTTAAAAAATCAATCAGAAAAGTCGGGAATACAGGTTTGCAGCTGATTGCTGCCCGAACCGGCCGTGAAGATGCTGATGCGGGTATGGTAGATCCGTTCAAGATTCTCTGAAGAAATCGTCTGTTTTGCCGGGCCCTGGGCGATTATTCTGCCATGATCGATGAGAACGGCGGTATCAGATGTCCATAGAGCATGCTCGGGGAAATGAGACGTATTGATGCAGGTTATGCCGCCGTTTGCAAGGGTGCGCATCTGCTTCAGCAG
>CAZTHA010000258.1:0-6286 GCA_964613435.1 uncultured bacterium | reverse complement strand
GCGGCTTATTCAGCGTCCAGGGGGGCTGGCCAGTAGTCTCGAGCACATTGAGCCAGAACATGCTTTCAGGGTCGACAAATTTTCGGTTCTTGATAGCCATATCGATCGGCACATAGGTAAAGCGGTTGGCCCACAAACCGACAATCAGATCTGTTTTGCCGGCCATGCCTGCATGCACGGCGTGCTGTGCCAGCTGATTACAGTAGATGCTGTCCGATGGGATGGCACAGGAGCTTCTGATCATATAACTGGGGTCGATGTATTTAATCGTGACCGGAGTATCGTTCTTTTTAAAGTATTTAACGATACCATCCTTGAGGAATGGCCCGATATCGCCCATCTTCTGATTGCCCGATGCATCTTTTTCATTCATGGCACAGAATTTTTCGCCGACACCCTCAGCGACGACAACCACCGCGTGCGATTTCCGCTTGATTCTTTCAAGTAAATGTTTGAAGAAGCCGTTTTCGCCTTCAAGATCAAAGGGCAGTTCGGGAATCAGACAGAAATTTACATCCTGCGAAGCGATCGAGGCATTCGCAGCGATGAAACCTGACTGGCGTCCCATAAGTTTAACCAGGCCAACACAGTTCTGATAGCCCTTGGCTTCGACATGGGCTGTTTTAATTGAAGAAACCGCGTGGGAAAAGGCTGTTTCAAAACCAAAAGTCTTTTCGATAAAACCGATATCATTGTCGATGGTTTTGGGAATACCGATAACCGAAATCTGCAACCCCCGCCGGTTGATCTCTTCGGCGATTTCATGGGCACCACGCAGCGTTCCGTCACCGCCAATACAGAATAAAATGTTTATTCGGTAGTCCATAAGATAATCGACCATCTTGCCGACATCTTGGGGACCGCGCGAAGAACCGAGTATCGAACCGCCTTTTTCATGAATCTCGGCGACGCTGGCAGGCTCGAGCACCTCAGGTTGAATGCCGGATTCTTTTATCATGCCAAGATAACCATAGCGAAAGCCATAGATGGCCTTGACTTTGTACCAGTAGGCAAGCTGCATGACCAGGCCGCGAATAACGTCATTGATGCCGGGACAAAGTCCACCACAGGTAACTATTCCTGCCCTGGTTTGACTGGGATCGAAAAAGATCTTTTCGCGTGGTCCGGCTTTTTCGAGCGAGAGCACTTCTTTGCCCTTTTTGAATTCCTGGCTGACCACGGAGAGGCTGGTGTTGTATAGAACTCTTTCATCGTCGGCAATATAATTTGTCAGAAAGTCTCCGTCGACTTTCGAAAGTTTGAGCGGCGATAGAATCTCTGCAGGACCAAGCGTTTCGATCTGAAAATCTTTTAGCTTAAGCTTCATTGGAAAGTCCTTCCCGAATTCAATGTTTTTACTGCTTGCAGGTTATGTTATTATAAATACTAATAAAAAAACAGAGAACATTTTCATTAAAAATTTCATACTAACTGTTGGAGCAGGTTGTGAATATTTATTATGGCATACCTTCTGGCTCACAGGTAAACTTCGAAGAAAAAGAAACTTCGAAGCGCCTTGTAACCTCTCTTTCGACCTTACCCTGCCACACCCGTGACTTCACCACCGACGACCCGTACCCATTCGAAGCGGTTTCTGGGACTCCTTCACTGATTCACGCCTTCAATCTTTCCAAGGCCGGAATTCAGTGTCAGAAGCTGGCTGAAAAATCCAGATTGCCCCTGATCGTTTCATGTTCGGGACTCGATGTTTATGCCGATCTTTTCAATCCAGCTCTTAAATCACAGCTTCAGGAACTGATCGCAACCGCGGCCAGGATTATCGTCCCGTTCCCGGCGATGGCTCGCTTTATCAAAGCCCGCCTGCAAACCAGCACCAATATCGAAATAATTACTCCTGGCCTCATTCCGCTGGAATTCAATTTTGACTTTCCTCGCGAGAACTTCGGTTTCAGGGAAAGTGATCGTCTAATAGTTCTTTCTGGCGGCTTGCTTCCGGCAAAAAACCCGATTTTTGCCATACATGCCACCGAAAAGCTGGTTAAAGACTATCCCGGCCTTAAGCTGGTCATTTTTTCCGAGCCCTACGACTCTGACTATCGGAGGAAGGTTGAAGACGAAGCGTCCGGGAAAGCCTGGGTAAGCATCATCGACAAGCCAGAAAGCGAGATCCTTCCATTTGTCTATCGAATGGCCGAGGTTTTCATCAACGTTTCCCATGCAGAGGGCTACAACCCCACTCTGCTCGATGCAATGCAATGTGGTTGTCCAATTCTTGCTGCCGACATCCATGGCAACAATGCCTATGTTCATAACGAGGCAACTTTTCCGGATGGCGGCACCGGGCTTCTTTACTTCACTTCGCCAGGCCCGGCCGGTTATGAACGCATTCATGATGTCGACGATTTTGACGATAAATTGAAATATTTGCTCGACAATCCGAACAAGGGCAAAGAGATAGCTCAACGAGCTGCAATTGCAGCAAAAAAGAGCTTCAGCATGCAAAAAGAACTCTATCTGCATCTTCAGCTCTATAAAACTATTTTGAAGTAATTTTATTCCCTGAAAAAATCAGGCCGTTTTCCGTTCTTTGAATGAAATCTCACTCGAGGCATCGCCTCTGATTTCAAATTCGGGGAAAAGGCTCCCCAGCCTCAGCAAGGCCGCCTGTCTGATTCCCAAGGAATTAATTGAAGCAAGTTTCCGGTCAAGGGCTTCGCCATACTGGAATTTTTGCAGAACGAACTTTTCAATTTTGGCATCGTGCAACTGTTCGGCCATCTGCATAACTTCGCTTTCACTGACGATCTCAGGATGAACAGTGGTTCTTATCTCATGGCGAATGCCCGAATCAACTATCACATCGAGAAGCTTCTGCCATCTTTCTTCTTCGATCTTTTCACCAGTTACCTCTTGATAACGGGATAATGAAGTCTTGAAATCAACGGCGATGTAATTGAGAAGTCGCAATTTCAGAGCAGTTTCAACGGTCTCAAGATAAAAACCGTTAGTATGCAGCGCGGTTTCAAAGCCAAGATCGCGCACCTGTTCCAGGGCCCGTATAAAGCTTTCCTGACGACAAGGCTCTCCGCCACTGAAAACAACTCCTTCAATAAACCCCTGGCGATCTTTGAGAAACTCGATAATTGAATTCCAGCTCAAAGTGTCTCTTGATCGGTCAGGCAAAAGGGTGCGGTTGTAGCAAAAACGACAACGAAAGTTACAGCCTTGGGCAAAGATCACTGCAGCAAGGCGACCGGGAAAATCGATCATGGTCAGGGGCTGCAAGCCCCCGACCTGAAAATCAATAGAACGTTCAGTCATTTTATCAGATTACTTCCCGCACCAGCTCTTGTGACTGAAGCAAAATTCGGTCTGAGTATTCGCTCTTCTTGCCAGCATTGAATTGGGAAACCGGCCGAAAATAACCCATGACGCGGGTCCAAACTTCGCAGGCCTGGCGTTTGTCTTGAGGGATTTCAACAGTTTCAGCAGCCATTTCCCGGCCTTCAGATTCGGCCAAAGCAAGAATCTTTTTGGTTTCTTCATGGTCACAATTCGGACAATACTGATGTTCGCCGGCAACGTAACCATGTTTCGGGCACACGCTGAAGGTAGGCGTAATAGTGATGTAAGGCAGTCGGAACTGACTGAGTGATTTCTTGATAAGCCTTTTGCAGGATTCGGAGTCGGGAATTCTTTCGCCGACATAGAGGTGCAAAACCGTACCGCCGGTATATTTGGTCTGCAGTTTTTCCTGATGGCGCATGATATCGAAAATATCGCCATTATAGTCGACCGGCAACTGGGTTGAATTGGTGTAATAGGCAGCGCTTGGATTCCCGGCCTGAATAATTTCGGGGAAACGTTTGCGGTCTTCCCGGGCAAAACGATGGGTCGCACCTTCGGCGGGAGTAGCTTCAAGATTGTAGAGATGTCCGGTCTCAACCTGATACTGAACGATTTTTTCGCGAATGAAATCAAGAATCTTTTCGGCCAGAGCAGTTCCTTCGCCAGTCGAAATATCTGTCTGGTTATCGGTGTAATTTCGAATGCATTCATTCATGCCATTGATGCCGATGGTCGAGAAGTGATTACGCAATGTGCCAAGATAGCGGCGGGTATAAGGGAACAGGCCACTGTCAATGCGCGCCTGAATAACTTTGCGCTTGATTTCAAGACTTTTCTTCGCCAAATCGAGCAAGGCTTCAAGTCGGTTGGTAAGGCCTTCATAATTGTTCTTGAAAATATATCCCAGTCGGGCAAGATTGATAGTTACAACCCCAATTGAACCAGTCTGTTCAGCAGATCCAAACAGGCCGTTGCCGCGTTTTAGCAGTTCGCGGAGATCGAGCTGCAATCGGCAGCACATTGAACGAACCATATTCGGTTCAAGGTCTGAATTGATAAAGTTCTGAAAATATGGCAAACCATATTTGGCAGTCATTTCAAAGAGGGCTTCACAATTCGGGTGTTCCCAGTCAAAATCTTTGGTAATATTGTAGGTCGGGATCGGAAAGGTAAATGCGCGACCTTTATTATCACCACGGCACATTACATCGATGAATGCCTTGTTGATCAGATCCATTTCTTCCTGACAGTCGCCATAAGTGAAGTCTGCATGAACGCCACCGATCATCGGCTGTTGGGTTTTGAGGTCCTCAGGGCAATTCCAATCCAGGGTCAGGTTCGTGAAAGGAGTCTGGGTGCCCCATCTTGAAGGTACGTTGAGATTGTAAACAAATTCCTGAACGCCCTGAAAAACTTCCCGATAGGACAGTTTATCAAGCTTTACAAAAGGTGCAAGATAGGTATCGAAAGAAGAAAAAGCCTGGGCTCCGGCCCATTCGTTCTGCAGGGTGCCGAGAAAGTTCACCATCTGACCAAGTGCACTCGAAAAATGCTTCGGTGCTCCGGCTTCGACCTTGCCGGGAACCCCGTTGAATCCTTCCTGGAGGAGCGTGCGCAACGACCAGCCGGCGCAATATCCAGAAAGCATGTCCAGATCGTGAATATGCAGATCACCATCGCGGTGTGCTTCACCGATTTCCGGGGTATATACGTGGGAAAGCCAGTAATTGGCCGTAACTTTGCCGGCAACATTAAGAATCAGTCCACCGAGGGAATATCCCTGATTGGCATTGGCATTCACGCGCCAATCCTGATGCCCAAGGTATTCGTTGATAGAGCTGATGCTGTCAACGATCGAGCGGCGGCCTTCGCGCATCTGTTTGTGTTGTTCACGATAAACGATGTACGAACGATTGGTAACAAAATAATTGTTGGCGATAAGAACGTGTTCGACAACGTCCTGAACTTCTTCTACTGTCGGTACACCGCTCTGGTGGCGATGCGCCAGAATGTTGATGGCCTGACTGGCCATGCGCATCGATTCAACCATGCCAAATTCACCAGTGGCGCGGCCGGCGCGTTCGATAGCCGATCTGATTTTTTCTGGATTGAATGGACTGATGTTACCCTGACGATTCTCGATGAATTGCAATTCGCGACCCTGCTTCATGTTTGCTCCCTGCTGCTGAAAATATGCCCAGATTTCAAGAAAATTCTGTACAGAACAGAATAGAGTTAGTGTAAATTAAAACTGTATCAAAAATTGATTACTTGGGGGAAAAAATGAGATTGGCGGGCGTTAAATTTTGTTGCCTTCCCTCTTTTTCATTTTTTTACCGGGTCAAATTTAACCATTTAGCAAGGTCATAAGTCAAAGGTTTTTTACAAAAAATTTTCAGTTCGATAACCATGCGCGTTACAGCCATTCAAGCACTCTTGAGCCTTATTATTCCTCAGTTCATTCATACACTTTTGCCCCTGTTTTGCTTTAATAAACCGTCCCCCGCCTGATCAAATTTTGCACAGCAGGATCTAAGCAAAAAAAGATCCGGGGCTCTGCACCGTAAATTCAGTTCTGGTGCAAAACCCCGGCGGTTTTCTTTTATTCAAGGGCTTTACCTCTTTGCCAAGCGGCGGTCCCCCCCAAAAAAACAAGAATCAAATCAGGCTAAAAGGAACCAGGCTCGATGAATCCAGCTTCTTCACCCATCTCATTCAGGCGAAGCGAACCAAATTGAATGCCCTTGATCTTTTCAGGAGCATCATTATACCCGGAGCGTACCCTGAAACATTCTTTCAAGAAATCGAATTCTTCGATTCTACCAATCGCCAGCATATTCTGCCTTTCATCGAGCAGTGCGACCATCAAACCTTTCTCGGTTCCGGCAATGAAGTTGCGAATCATCCCCAGATCTTTCGGCCAGTTTTTGGTCAACTCAGGCATAAGTGGTCCAGATGTGACAACCATGGTTCCTTC
>CAZTHA010000257.1:0-6298 GCA_964613435.1 uncultured bacterium | reverse complement strand
TCAACCACACGTCAGATGCCCACCCCTGGTTTCAGGCAGCCCGGCGCGCCCCCAAAGGCTCAAGTCGGCGCAATTACTATGTCTGGAATAACAACGACGACAAGTATTCCGATGCGCGTATTATTTTCACCGATACCGAGACCTCAAACTGGTCATGGGATCCGGTTGCCAAAGCTTACTACTGGCATAGATTCTTTTCTCATCAGCCAGACCTTAATTTTAACAACCCTCAGGTCGTTAAGAAGCTGATCAGTGTCATGCGTTTCTGGCTGGACATGGGCGTTGACGGGCTCAGGCTCGACGCAATACCCTATCTGGTCGAGCGAGAAGGCACCAATTGCGAAAATTTGCCAGAAACCCACGAAGTAATAAAGCTTTTTCGCCGAGAAATGGACAATCGTTACAGTGACCGCATATTTCTTGCCGAAGCAAATCAATGGCCGGAAGACGCTGCCGAATATTTCGGTAACGGCGACGAATGCCACATGGCCTTTCATTTTCCTTTGATGCCAAGAATTTACATGGCCCTGGCCCTTGAAGATCGATACCCAATCGTAGAAATTCTCAAACAGACTCCGGAAATTCCAGAAAATTGTCAATGGGCTATATTTCTGCGTAATCATGATGAGCTGACCCTTGAGATGGTTACCAGCAAAGAGCGCGACTACATGTATGAACAATACGCCAAGGAGCCAAGAGCCAGGGTGAATGTCGGCATTCGCCGGAGACTTGCGCCGCTGATGGAATACAATCGGGCCAAAATAGAGCTTATGAACGCTCTGCTTCTGACCATGCCAGGTTCACCAGTCCTCTATTATGGTGATGAAATAGGAATGGGTGACAACATGTTTCTCGGTGACCGTGACGGGATGCGCACGCCGATGCAGTGGTCGCCCGATCGTAATGGCGGATTTTCAGGCGCTGATCCGGAAAGATTGTATCTGCCACCGGTTATGAGCACATCAGGCGGCTTTCACGCGGTCAATGTCGAATCGCAGAGTCGAACTCCAGCGTCATTGTTGAACTGGATGAAAAAATTAATCGGTGTCAGAAAAAGCTACCCAGTTTTCGGTCAGGGAGATTTCGATTTCATCAAACCTGCCAATCGCAAGACTCTTGCTTATACAAGAACTTTGGGCGAAACTACAGTCCTGTTTGTTGCCAATCTGTCAAGATCAGCCCAACCAGTACATATTGATCTGAAAAAATTCAAGGGAACAACCCCGATCGAAATGCTTGGCAGAACGACTTTTCCGACCATAGGCGAAGAGCATTATCAGATAACCCTTGCCGGCTATGGCTTTTATCTTTTCGAGCTGGCAAAAGATGTTGACGGCCCCGCCTGGCAAAAACCGGGTTCGATAAGTTATTCAGAACTGCCGGTATTCGTTTTTCGAGCTTCACATGACGACAAAAGACTGGCGGTTTTGCACAAACTTTTGACCGATCGTAGACGTGAAAAGCTTTTTCACGAGGCACTTCTAATCTATGCTGCAAACCGCCGCTGGTATGCCGGTAAAAGCAAAGAATTACAGACTATGGAGTCGGAAATTGCCCTGACGATTTCGCAACCTGAGTGTCACGACTGGCTGCTTTCGGTCTTTTCCTGCCAATTCAAAGACGGAACGGTTCAGCGTTATTTCATGCCGATAAGCCTGGCCTGGGAAAGAGATGACAGCCTTGATTATTCAACCGAATGGATTCTGGCCAAAACCAGGCAACAAAATGAAACTGGCTATTTGATCGATTCAATGATCAGCGACCAGTTCTGTCGGGCTATTTTAATGTTCATGCAACAGAATCGCCAGATAATTCTCGGCGAAAAGACTCTTTCTTTCAATAACTCGCCTTTGCTTAGCGAAGATGAATCTTTAAAGGATATTGAAGTTAAACGGCCTTTGGTTGATCAAAGCAACACTTCAATTTTCTTTGGTGAAAAATATATATTTAAAATATATCGACAAATTCAACCGGGGGTGAACCCTGAACTGCAGATGGGCAAATACTTAACCGGAAAATTCGCTAACATTGCCAAAGTTGCCGGCTCGATAGAACTTGCTGACAAAGACGGCAGCACCTACACTCTCGGCATTCTTCAGGAATATGTCGACAACCAAGGTGACTGCTGGAATTTTACTTTGAATTACCTTGAGCGCTTCGCTGAAAATTTTATCGAAAACTGGCAACAGTTCACGCAAAGCGAAGAAAATGAACTCCACGAGATGTATCTGTCGAAAATAAAAACCCTGGGCAATCGGATTGGCCAGATGCATTCAGTATTGGCTTGCGATACCGACGATAAAAGCTTCGCGCCCCTAAAAATCACCCGCAAAGAATGGCAAAACTGGCAAGAGCAAATCGAAACATCTCTAAAAGCAGCGATCGAAAATATTTTTCAACAGCTGGAAAGCTTTCCAGAAGCCTTAAAACAAACAATACGTGCCCTCAACAGCAATCAACAGATTGCCATACAGAAGCTTCGCACGCTGTTACCAGAAAGTTCAAATCTGCTTAAAACCAGACACCACGGCGACCTGCATCTTGGTCAGGTATTGATTACCGGCAACGATTTCATTATCATCGATTTTGAAGGAGAGCCGGCCAGGGACTTGGAAATGCGCTCGGCACGACTTTGTCCGTTACGCGATGTTGCCGGCATGATCAGATCTTTCAGCTATGCCGCCGAAGCGGCCAGAAGAAACCTTGTCCGCAATCATCCGGCAGCGGAAATCAATTTTCGGCAATTCCTGGCCAACTGGCAAAAATGGTCAATAGAAAGCTTCATCGAAGGCTATCTGGCCGAAACCGAGAATTGCCGTTCGATTACCGGAAACAGCAAGGAATTCAAAAAAATCCTTTCGTTGTTATGCGTTGAAAAAGCCGTTTATGAACTTGGTTATGAACTGAACAACCGGCCGGATTGGGTGGAAATACCCCTGAACGGCCTGGTTGAAGTTCTTGAATTCAAATAGCCTTTAACGACGGGCTGGTCTTCGATTTGAGTAAATCATGCCGGTTTTGGTCTGACCGAGGGCAACGAAAAGTTGCCCACGTTTGACCAGATCGACAAAGAAATCGTTAATTTTTTCCAAATCTCTGACCCGGCGCGCCGGGTTTTTGCTTTGAAGATAAACTTTAAACGAAAACTCGGCAACAAATGGTCTGGTTGCACCATTTTTATACCAGGCCGAGAAAATAGTCTTCACTTTGGTCTGGTCGAATTTCAACTCGCCGAGGCGCAAGCGCCTTTCACTGACAAATATGTCGTTAACCGGGCGCAAAGAAAGATTTTCGACAAAACCTGCTTTTTGTAAACCCGGATAAAATCTCAACAAAGACGTAAAATCAGCGGGAATCACACCTGGGCGGAATATTTTGGAAGAGACGGAAAATACCGAAACCGGAGCGGTTGCTTTAACGACCACATCTTCTTCATAGCTGACCTCACCGGAATATTGTCCTGCATGCTGAACCGGAGCAATTTGCACCGATTCAAGATCAGAAGCACGAAACTTCAAAGTCATTTCAGCATCCTCGCCAATTCTGATTCTTCCGGCACTGCTTTTTAAGCTTTCCGATCTGATTCGAAGAATAAAACCATGCTTGTACAATGCAAACTTTTCAGAATCGACAAAGCAAATTTCCCGGGCAGGGTATTCCTTTTCGGAGTTTTTAACTTTAACTGAATGATCGAGGGCAACAGTTTCAACCAATTTCCAGAACAGCTGACATCCCTGTTCGAAGGACGAGAAATTTTCGGCTTTAAGCAGAATCTTGAATTCTTTCGCTTCGGGTTGAGATCTTTTGGCTGCTTCGGCCATGCCAGAAATGACAAACAGCAGAATCAGCAGCAGGAATATGGTCTTTTTCATGGCTTACTTCCAGTTTTTGAATGGATTTTTAGTGAGGTTAGAATTGAAATAGCGCGGGTCGCTGGTAACTTCTTCACCGATCCATGCAGGTTTTGCGAATTCCTGATCTTCACTTTGCAGTTCTATTTCAGCAACGACCAATCCGTCATTGTCGCCAAAGAATTCATCAACTTCCCAGGTGAAGTCGCCCTGGGCGATTTTATAGCGATTCTTCTCGATGAGAGGCTTTTCGCAAAGGTTTGTCAGCATATCATCCGCTTCAGCAGCGGGAATTTCGTATTCATATTCAACGCGGGAAGCGCCGACGGTTATGCCTTTAATGGTCAGATATCCCTTGTCGGCAATGGTTCTAACGCGAACAGTCCGCTCTTTCACGGTTGAGAGATAGCCCTGACGGTAACTCACGCCTTTGGCCAGATTTTTGTAATCGCTGCCTTTAATCAGAAATTTTCTTTCTATTTCTTTAGCCATTGCTTTCTCCTTATTCTGGAAGAGCTTCCATGCCAATAATTCTTTTGATGGCGCGCAGATAATTGACGTTTTCATAATCTTGCAGACCCAGCATTTCTTTCGCTTTCAAAATCGCTTCGACATCGGTAGATTCTACCGCAACAGTCTGAATTGCGGCACCATTGATCAGGAGTTCGGCATATTCAGTAATACATTCGTTAACCATGAAACCGAATCTTCTCTTAACTACGCGAACCGGAACCAGATCCTTATGTGGTCTGATGATTTCATCGATGAACTGCTGCAAAGTATATTCATCTCGTTTGAATTCCGGAAGATCAACGCCAAAAGCCGGAAAAACCTTTTCAGCGATTTCGGACGCCTTCATCGGGAAACTGCCCTTCATGCGTGGATTCCACTGTTCGAGACCTTTTTCGCTTTTAACAAAAACCTTGATGTCCATCAGGTCGTCGCGAATTTTAGTATTGTTTTCGCTATTACCGGCTGACATGATATAAATTTCCGAGCTTTCGCGAATTTTGTCGAGAGCGGAAAGCTTTCGCATTTTCGTCTCAACCATACCGAAATTCTGGGCAAAGGTTCTAAATTCAAATCTGGGTTTGATTTCGTTCATAAGTATCCCTTCCGATAGTTTATTTTTTTATTTTAGTTTGACGACCGGAAATCTGCAATCAATATTGTATAATTCGTATTACATTGTTCATTTCAGGAGCAACCAATGGCGAACATAACTAATCTGATCATTTTCACTCTGTTGATTGTCATAAGTTTCAATTCCCCAATCTCTGCCGAATCTGCCAAGCTTAAGATCGAACTCCTTAAAACATACGACGACGGTATAGGCGAAACAATTCACAAGCTTCAAAAACTCGATTCAGAGTTAAAAATATTCATTGCCAGCGAAATAGATTTCTTCAACCGCTATCAGAACTACGACAAGACGGCAACTGAAACGGTCGCCTATCAAATTGACCAGTATCCGATGCTGTTTGTTCTTCAGGGGTTCAGCGGCAGTGGCGCCGATGACAACCGCAGTTTTCACATTTCAAAAGCCGAATTTCATGAGCAGGACGGCAAAAAGTTTATTACCCTCGAAATCGAAAAATCGCAAATTACCTACCCGCCTTATGTCAGTGTTGTTGGCACCAGTGATGTCCGATACATGAACTACCGAGTCCTTTTTGACGGCCTTTATCCAGGGAATTACGAAATTCAATGCACACTGAAAACAACGCACATTCAGCGCTACGGCAACCGTCCCAATCCGGTTTCCGATCGAATTCTTAAAAGCGAAGAAAAGCGCATAAAAACGTTTTATCTCGAACTCAAACCTTAAAAATGGCTAATTACCGGTTAAGCCAGTGAGGATTTTTTCCAATATCTTCATTGTCATAAAACTTTGTGAAAAAAATATTAATCGCTGAGCAAGTTGTAATCTGCTGACATTTGCAATAATCTATAGCACACAGGTCTGGCCGATCTCGTCACTGTCCTTGACAGGTGCGAAAACCAAGCGGCCAGCGGCATGGTCAGGAATGAATAAAATTGTTGAAAAGAAGCAACTCTCAGAAAATGTGGTAAAGTTCGTGGTTGAAGCCCCGATGATTGCCAAATCACGCAAGCCGGGCAACTTCGTAATTCTACGTATAGGCAGCAAAGGTGAAAGAATTCCTCTTACCATAGTCGATTCTGACATTGAACGCGGCACGATCACCCTGATCGTACAAAATGTCGGAGTCAGCAGCGGCAAGCTTTGCCAACTCAACGAAGGCGACGAAATTACCGATCTCGTTGGGCCACTGGGCAAGGCAACCCATATTCACCAGGCAGGCACCGTCCTGGCTCTTGGTGGCGGCGTCGGCATTGCTCCGCTTTATCCGATCGTTGAGGCGATGAAGAAAGCCGGCAATCGGGTAATTACCGTTCTAGCTGCCCGCAACAAAGATCTGCTGATT
>CAZTHA010000256.1:0-6316 GCA_964613435.1 uncultured bacterium | reverse complement strand
GTCGACACTGTATACCGCTTCGCTGAAGTTGATTGGTTTGAATTGCCCCGATTTTACATCGAAGAAGCGCAGCTTCTGCAGGCCTTGCTCGCGCTGGGAAATAACGATGTGGGCTGTGAAAGCATCGATGTCGTCAATCAATACGTCGTCGCGATGCTCAATGAAAGGTTGCCAGTTTTCTTTGGCAATTTTGCTCTCATGGGTTTTCATGATTTTGAAATTGATGGCGTCTTCATTGGTCAGAATGTAGAAGTGTTCGCCGTGGTGAATGATTCCGTATTCGATACCTTTTTCTCTGGCCCGGAAAAGCTTGAACTCTTCATCTGGGGTCTTGGCATCGACGAAACGAACTTCTGAAGAAGTTGAACTGCTTGAACTGATGATTAAAAAGCGGCGATCGCGGGTTTTGCCGACTCCGGTCCAGAATTGGCCATCCTTTTCCTGGTAAACCAGAGTGTCGGAAGCAATGCTGGCGCCGAGGCGGTGTTTCATGATGCGGTCAGCCCGGCCGGTATCGTCGACCAGGGTATAGAAAACCGTTTTGTTATCTTCGGCCCAGGTAACGCCGTATGTGGTTGAAGCTATGGTTTCGGCAAATTCCATGGCAGTGTTGAGGTTGAGAAAGTGCAGTTCGAACTTCTCAGCACCCGAATAATCGACGGAATAGGCGAGAATATTGTGATCCGGGCTTATTTTCAAGGCACCTACGGCAAAGTAGGGCTTGCCTTCGGCATATTTGTTTTCATCGAAGATGATTTCTTCGAGAGCGTTATTTTCGGTGAGCTTGCGGCAATGAATCCGGTACTGCTTGCCTTCTTCGGTGCGGCTGTAATAGTAGTACTGGCCGATTTTTTCCGGTACTGAAAGGTCGGTTTCACGAATGCGGCTTTTCATTTCTTCGAAGAGGGTTTTCTGCAGATCGACGGTATCTTTCATCATCGCTTCGCAATAGCGGTTCTCTTCGTTGAGATACCTGATGACTTCTTTGCTTTCCTTTTCCCTGAGCCAGAAATACGGGTCGAGAAGTTTGTGCCCGTGCATTTCGCTCGTCTTGACTTCGCGTCTGGCAACCGGGGGAACCGGGGTGTCATCCTGTGCATTGACGCAATGATTGGTTAAAACTGAAACGGTTAGTGCGATAAGTAAAACGAAAGTCGTTTTCATTTTGCCTCCGGAAAGGAAGATTTTCAAAAGCAGTTTATTCTATAATAAATCGCGGGGTTATGTTACATTGTTTTTTACAATCGCTGACTAAGATGGTGAAAGGACCTATAAAGAAATGATCAGACGAAATTTCACAAAAATCCTTCTGGTAACAATTTTTCTTTTGCCGATTGCGGTAATGGCGCTGAAGATTCCGAACCCTGAACAGATCAGGGTTGATGGCCTGGTAAGTTTTGGCGAAGATGGCGCGGCCTGGCTGCACTGGAATGGCCACGACATTCTCGTAACTTCAGGTTACATGATTGGTACAGATCTGCGCGTAGTGGCGATCCGGCATGACAGTGTCGTCGTTTACCGACCTGAGGCAAAAGCTTACCATGTTTTGCTGCCAAAATCGCATTTGATCTGGAAAGACCGAACCCACGTCATCTGGACCGAAGTTATGCCGATCTGGAAAATTACCCGCATGGTCGCGCTTGCTTATCGCAAGGACTACATTTGCCATGCGTCGACAACCACGGCCAACATGCCGCGCAAACTGGTAAGAAATATGCCGTCGATGATGGAACTTGTCGTTTCGCCGCACCACCGTTTCTATGGCAAAGAAGGAATCATCTACGTTTCACCGGTTCATGTCGATGGCACCGGCTGGAAAATGCTCATGGACCGAATCCAGAATTATCGAAGTCGGACTCTAGGCGAATGGTATCCGATTCTTAATAAAACCAGTACAATTATAAGTGACGGTAAGCCATTGGATCAGGTTTTGCAGAGAATCGCCTTTCAGACCGGCGTCAGCATTCGCTGGGACCGCCCGGAGATTCTGCCGCTCTATTGCTCTCTGCGCGATCGGCCATGGCATGAAATTCTTGAAAATATCGTGGTTTTCAATGGTTTTGAATTGATTCCTACCCAGGAAGGACTGATCATAAGATGATTAAAAGGGCTCTGGTTCTGATTGCACTCTTGTTGGCAGCGACAACTGTGTTTGCCGGCAAAACAATCGAACTCGAGGTATTTCGTGACTGGCGTGGCAGTAATTCTCAGTTCAAGTCAAGTCGGCCGTTTTTTACCATAACCGACATCTACGAACTTGAGCGTTTCTGGAGCGCGGCCAACGCTGACGAGTCCATGCCATGGCTCGATTTCGAGAAATACATGCTGTTGGTTTGGAACCCGGGCCCTTCTTTGTTTGATCATCAACCGGTCAAGGTCGACAAATTCCTTTATCGTGACGGCAAGTTTTTTGTCGTCATGGATCTGGAAAAAAAATCTTCCGGCGGCTACTGGCGCCGTCCTTTCGTGGCAACGCTTTTGCCGAAAGTCAAAAAGGGTGATCTTTTCATCATGCGCAAAGATCATGTTTCCTACAATAAGGTTAAATTTCGGCATGAGTTCACAATCTGGGATATGAGTCCTGATCGCAACATGCCTTTTGAAGTTGCCAAACTCGAATCTCCCGAAAAGAAGCCTGAGTTCATCGATCCTTCGCTGCACCCGCAGGAACAGGTTGTTGCCACTGCCAAAACCGGGGCTCAGACTGGCAGCACAATTACAACCGGTTCGGTCACCGTTCCCCGGCCAACGGTAGCAAGAGTCACCCAGCCGGCCCGGACTGTGCCAACAACCGCACAGCGCCCGGCAGCCAAAGCTCAGGACACCGGGTTTGACGATCTGTTCGGCGGCTCGACCGGCTCGGCAGCTGCGGTAGGCCGGCCGACCGTTTCCGCAGCCAAAAAGGAAGAAAAGAAAGACGACGATGACTTTTTCCCTGATTTTGAACCGACCAAACCTGCCTCTGCGCCGCAGAGCAAAACCAAAAGCGCTGGCTCAACCGCTCCGGCTGTTGATGAGGACCCGCTTTTTGGTGAAGAATTTGATATAAATTTTTAGGAACAGGCTTATGATTCATTGTTATATCGGCGATGGCAAGGGCAAAACTACTGCAGCAATCGGGTTGTTGATAAGGGCTTTCGGGGCCGGGCACCAGGTTGGTGTCATTTTTTTCGACAAGGGCAGCGAAACCTATCGTCACAATGAGTTGGTGGTGCTCGATCGCCTGGCGATCGATTATCAGATCACCGGCCTGGAAAGAATGGGGCCCGATGGCAAATTTCGTTTTGGTAATACGCCGGAAGATTTTGTCGAGGCCGCACGGGGGTTAGACCTGGCCCGGGAATACCTGCGTCAGGGAAAATACGAGCTTTTGGTTCTTGATGAAGCTTTGACCAGCTTTTCAGTCGGACTGATCAAAAAAGAAGAACTACTCGATCTGATGCGCAACGCCCCGGAAAATGTCGAACTGGTTCTCACCGGACGCTGCAAAGACCATGAAATACTTGAACATGCCGATCTGGTGACCAGCATGACCAAGCATAAACATTATTTCGACAAAGGGGTCAAAGCCCGCCCTGGAATTGAATATTGATTCAGAGCGATTCGGTTACCACGTTTACCAGGTTTTGTCGCAGCTTGATAATGCTGCCCGGATGGTGGTAGCCGCTAACGACCGCGCAGGGGTAAACCCGGCATCCGGCACCAAGAATCGTGCCCGGGTTGGTTACCGAATTGCAGCCCAGCAGACAATTGTCACCAAGAATTGCGCCAAACTTTCTTACGCCGGTATCGACGACGTGTTCATCGATGCGGGTCCGGACGTTCGTGCCGTCGTTTTTAAGGTTTGACAGCTTGGTGCCGGCGCCAAGATTTACACCGGTCCCGAGAATCGAGTCGCCGACATAATTAAAGTGAGGGGCTTTTGCGCCGGGAAGCATTATCGATCGGACAATTTCACTGCAATGACCGACGACCGCATTGTTACCGATTATTACGTTGCCACGAACATAGGCGCAATGCCGGATTTCGACATTTTCGCCAATGATTGTCGGGCCGCAAATCAACGCCCCGGGGTGAACGACCGAGCCTTTGCCGATGTAGATGTCGTTGCCCTGCAAAACCGCTCCCGGTTCAACTTTGCCGAGAATTTCGGGCTTGACCCGTCCGGTAACGAATCCTTTCTGGATTCTTTTGAGGATATCCCAGACATTTTCAAGCTTATCAAAACCATCGAGCTCGATTGAAAAAAGCTCGGGGCAGGGAAATTCAGAAATTTTGCTGAAAAAACTGTTTAAATCAAGCATGCTTCGCTCCTGGTATTTTTTCGCATTAAACCTTATTTTGCCGGCCGGGTCAAGTATTGTCGGTTAAAGCTTTGCAGGCCGGGCTTAGCAGACAGCGCCGGCACAATTCAGGGTTCTTGCCATGGGTGCATTCGCCGGCAATACCCAGATGGCAGAGGGAAAAATCATATTTGATCGGGTCGGCGGGGTCGAATTTGCCAAGTCGCTGTGAAATTTCTTCGGCAGTTTTCCAGTCGTCGGTGCGGCGCTCGGTCAGGCCGAGATTGCGGGCGATTCTGCTGATATGTCGGTCAAGGGGAATCAGCAGATGACTGGGTTCTACTTCAGGCCAGAGATGCATATCGACGCCATCATCCTGCCTGACCATCCATCTGAGGAACATGTGCCACCTTTTTACGCAACCACCCGATGCCGGGTCGGGCAACAAATGCCTGAGTCCGCGGGAGATCTCCTTTTTTTCTTCGCGGCAGAAACTGGTCAATTGTTCATTTAATTTTTTCAGGCCATCACGAATCGATTTGTCTGGAAGATAGCCGTCGAGAAAAACTTTTTTCAGGCTGCCCCATTTTTTGATCATGCGGCCGGAAGCCCGGGCAAAAGTTGAAATTTCATCGGCGGTGCTCAGCCGGTAAGCTGGCCATTCAATGCGGCATTTGTCGGTAATCAGATCGAGATAGCGCCAATTACAGGCCTGCATGACCGCATCGATTTTTTTGATGAACTGACTGGCTGAACCATAGGCGAGCATGGCGGCCAGAAGCGCCACCGCCTCGATTTCCGGTGCAGAACGACCCTGTTCGAAAAATCTGCGTGGAAATTGAACAGGGTCGTTTGCGACTCGCTGCCGGGGTGGAAAATCCTGTAAAACCTTTTCTAATAAAGGCTTTAAGTCGATCTTCGCACTGCGGCTGCTCATGATTTAATACTGGAAGGAGCTGCCGCCGATGAATTCACGCAGAATCGAGGTCGGGGGCACTTCTTTCGGATCGAGGGGAGTGAAGAAAGACAGGGTTTTGAGGATTTTGCGTGCGAGCGGATATGCCGGGCTTTCTGGCTGAATGTCAAGAAAGAGAGACTCGGCAAGTGGTCTGAGCACTGCCCATTCATAGGGCACGGCTGAATTGAAAACCATGTCGGCGCATTCCTGGAATGGGAAAATGTTGCGCTCTTCGCCTCTTCGCACTGAATCCCAGCGGTTTATCGTGTCTTCTGCAGTGTAGCCGCGATATTTGCTGTCGCGAACGGTTCGGCGAATGAGTCGGGTGTCAGTGGTGGCAATTCGGTTGTAATCATCGATTACCAGCTGAGTAAGAGCGCTGATGTAAATCTTGAACTTGCAGCTGGCAGGAATGGAGCTGGTCAACTCATCATTCAGTCCGTGGATGCCTTCTATAATGATGATCTGATCTTCATTTATCCGCATCGGATCTGTCTCGACCCTGCGGTGACCAGTGTGAAAGTCGAATTCGGGAATCTGGACCGTCTGGCCGTCAAGCAAGGCTTTGAGGTGCTCATTGAAGAGTTCGAGGTCGAGGGCATAGATTGATTCAAAATCGTAGTCGCCGTTTTCATCTCTTGGGGTGTGGGCCCGGTCGAGAAAATAGTTGTCGAGAGACAGGGCTATCGGTCGGAGCCCATTGACCTTGAGGTGGGTGCACAGACGTTTGCTGAAAGTCGTTTTGCCTGAACTGGACGGGCCGGCGATCAATACGATGCGGCATGAGCAGCGTTTGGTAATTTCGTCGGCGATTTCCTGAATTTTCTTTGAGTGAAGGGCTTCGGCGGTTTTAACGAAATCAGAAATTGTTTTATCCTTGATTATTTCGTTGAGGCGTCCAACGTTGTTCACTTCGAGAATTTTGCCCCAGTTTTTGCTTTCGCGGTAAGCCTGGAAAATTTTCGGCTGCCTTCGAACTTCTGAGGGCACAGTTGGATTGTCGTTGTCAGGGAAAAGAAGAACGAAGCCCTGTGCATATTGCTTGAGGTCGAAAACCTTGAGGTAGCCGGTCGAT
>CAZTHA010000255.1:0-6340 GCA_964613435.1 uncultured bacterium | reverse complement strand
TCGTATTCGCCAATGCCGATAAACCCACCAAAACAGCCGGTTCGGTCCATTATTGTCTGGCGATCGAACTTATAGGTGAATTTTCCCTTTTTGACAATTTTAACGTCTTTCAGGGCAAAGTTAACTTGAACCTTGGCGCTGAAAAACGCTTTGCCCATAAGACTCTTTACTGCTTTTACCCCGGCCTGAGCCAGGTCTGCATACTCACCCGGCTGTTTCAGTTCTTTGGCTGCTGCCGGATCGATATTGTCGGGGCAATGAATCTGTTGAAAAAGTTCGACGGTAATAAGATTAAGTATTGGACTCATAAGTTCGTCGAGCTGTTCTGATGTTACGGTCTCGTCACCAAGCGAAGTAATCTTAATCAGACCTTTACTTTCAAAATTCTCGCGTAAGGTCGTTATATCAAGGCCAACCCCGCCGCCAATTGCATTCTTGATTGCTTCGATCCCAACGTTGGTGTCGGTGCTGAAATGCTGATAGCATGCGTCCCAGTCTACTTCTACTTCAAAGCCGACTTTGGGAGTCATGCCTGAATATGTATAAGTTATCAGAACCGGCAGACCGCCATTTTTTTTGCTGAGTTCCCTCATTATGTCTGCCCCCAGAGATTTAAATCTAAGCATGAATGGATAATGTTGAGTGCCAAAAGCTGGCCCGACGCCACTTTTTGGCGGTGCCTGGTCGAGAAGATTTCCGCCGAGATCATAGATCGCCAGTTCAGATTTTTTTATTGGCAACGGACTTAGACGGTTTATTTTTCCAAGTTTGAAAAATTGACGATTTATCTTTTTCAACAGTTCTTTCTGAGTCTGTTCAGATACGGTCATAACCATTGAAGTTTGTAATATTCCGCCTTCTACCAGTTCTTCTTTTTTTTCATCAGGGACCTGGTACGAAAGAAGATTGAAAATGGGTGATTTGTTGCCGTTTTTGTCAGTATCATAAGCAACGATTGGCTTAACCGGAACATAGTAAAATTGTTCTTCGATTCGCCCATCTCTGATAATGGTAAAATTTTCTTTGCCCCTCTCTGTTTCGACAGTAACCACATACTGATCGGCTGCAGCAAGGCTTGGAACCTGTGCAGTCGCTTGAAGAGAAACCAGGCAAAAAATACCCAGCAATAAGAAAAAGAATTTCAAGCGAATTGGACTCATAAAACCTCCTCAATAATTTCTCTCTTTTACAATAGAGGGTACACTAAACCAATTTTTAAAAAACCACAAGAAGAAATACTAAGGCTCAGGCTCAAATCGAAGGATTCTTTTGCCAGAGCTAATGCAGTAAACATGGGCAAATTTGTCGTTTCCAACAGCCGTAATATTTTCCCCAATATAAATATCTGTTTGGAAACCGGCATTTTCATTTTCTGACTGATTTTTAAGAAATTTCTGAATTCTGAAATTGTTTGAATCGGCAACGAAGACATTTCCCTCTTCATCTACAGATACATCTGTTGGGGTGTCGAAGGCACCGTCTGCATCGCTTAAAGCTCCGGTGCGATTTGAACCCGGGTCAAGCCAGAAAGATTGTGCGCCCACATCATAACTGCCCCACCATCCAATCAATTTTCCATTTGAATCATACTTTTTAATTCGATGATTGTTCTGGTCAGCAATGTATAAAAAACCATCTCTATCTGAAGCGATTCCCGATGGCTGATTGAAGCTCTCATCGCCAGCGCCTGGGCTTCCCCAGTCGGAAATATAGTTGCCGCCAAGATCAAACTTTTGAATGCGGTTTAACGACGCATCAGTCACGAAAATAAATTGATCGTCATGGGAGATACACAGAGCATTTGGTTGAATGAATTGACCGGGACCATTGCCGTATATTCCCCAGTTCTGCAAAAAAGCACCTGAAGGTGAAATTTTATGAATTCTGGCATTGCCAGTGTCGGCCACGTAAACGTTTCCCGAACCATCCACGGCAATGCCCTGGGGCGCATAAAACTGTTCGCGGCCAGAGCCTTTGCTACCAATTATTTGAATGACTTCTCCAGCACGATTATAAACCGAAATTGACCCGTCGTCCTGATCAAGAACGTAAACTCTGTCGTTGCTCGAATCTACGGCAATTCTTCGCGGTAAAGTGTTTAAATTCGATGTATCGGGAACAATCTGACTTATGAAAGCTCCGGAAAAAGAAGATTTTTGCACCCTGCCATTGCTCGAATCACATATCAGAAGCTGTGAATCTTCGATGGGAAAAACGGCTAGAGGTTGGTTATACTGACCACTGGTTATACCTGACGCCCCAATGTAGTTTTGAAAGGTCCCATTGCTGCTATCTAAAATTTGCACACGATTGTTATTGGTGTCGGCTACGATTAGCTTGCCATCGCCAGAAACAGAACAACCATAAGGCGAATAGAAGCCGCCTTCACGATCAGATGGCAAGCCTTGTGCAGAAAATAGCCAACCGGGCGTGTCAGCATTGGGGTCACTCGAACCCAACCACCCGCCAAAGGTCCAGGCCGTTGGCGTCAGGCTGTTGTTGGGAATGAACTTCTGTATTCGGTAATTTCCTGAATCGGCGATGAAAACTTCAAAATCTTCAGAGATAGCAATTCCTGACGGAGAAATGAATTCACCGTTGTTGCTGCCATAACTTCCGAAGGAAGAAACAAAAGTGCCATCTGTTGATAATACCTGTATTCGATTGTTCCCGGAATCGGCAACCAGCAAAAATAAACCTGGCACCAGGGCAAGGCCTCTGGGTCGGTTGAATTGCCCCACGCCGCTGCCTGAACTTCCAATGGTTCTTAATAAATTGCCTTCAACATCAAAAATCCTGATGCAATCATTCCCCGATTCTGCAACGAAAATTTCGCTATTTGCGGAGTTAAAAGCAATTCCCCATGGATCTTTCAGGTTGCCAAACTTGGTCTGAATGCCATCTGAAGAAATTTTCCAAACCCAGCCGTTATCAAAATCAGTTATGTATCTATTGCCATTCTCATCCTGGGTAACTCCGGCCAGAAGCGGGCGCGAATTTTTTCGTGGGCCGCTCCAGTCAGGAGCCAGCTGGGTGTAGTTGTAGTCTTTCGCAATAGTGAATTCCTCTACCAGAGTTACCGGCCAACCGCCTATTTTTAGAACCATTGGGCCAGTTTCGGCAGAAATCGGCACTCTGACCTTGACGGAATCTTCCTGCCAGGATACTACCGGAGCGACTACCCCAGAAAAGGTAACCTGATCGGAGTTTGAGCCATTACCAAGAAATTCTCCGGAAATACAGACCTCTCGCCCGATCCAACCTTCATCAAGATCTGCGGCTCCGATTTTTGCCACCTTAATATTGATTGGAAGGCTTCTAATGCCAAAATTACTGACTTTGACTTCATTGTTGCCGGCGAGATTATCAGGAATCTGAACAACAATCTCGTCATTTCGCCAACTTTGAAAATTGCTGACAATCTCATTGCCAAAAAGAACAAATCCGGTCGAAGAGCCAAAACCGCTTCCATTGATCGTCAGGGTTGCACCATTGGGCAAGTGTGTTTGGGATATTCCGGTAATGTTTAAAACCTCATAATTGGTAGAATTGCTGATGTGCCCACTGCGATTTACGCTTAAAACGCCTGGTTTGGCTGTGGCTTTAAAAACAATCCGGGTGTCGCTCCAGGAAATGATTTCAGGTTTTTCTGAGCCAATGGTAACGAAAGATTCAAGGGCCGGCTCTCCAAATCCAGAGCCGATTATGGAGATTTCCTGGTCGGGTAACGCTGGTTGGGGTGATATTGAGGAAACCGAATTTATTTGAAGATCTGCAATAATGAGTTCTTTCTCTTGAATGTTCGCAATTAATGGCCCAGATAGCGCAGCAGGGGGAACCTGGATGGTTATTTTTTCGTCAATCCATTCGATAACTGTTGCTTGAACCGAATTATTGAAAAAAACACTTGAATTGAAGATCTGATCACCAAAACCTTCGCCTTTAATGGTAATTATATCACCTGGCCTTGTTTTAGTTGCACTGACCTCGAAAACCCGACTGACTTTGAAGATGCCGGCAAAACGATTTCGTCCTTCGATGGTGACGCTTACCATTCCCGAACTGGCATCCTGGGGAACAATCGCTTTAATGTTCCGGTCGGTCCATTCAACGATCTCGGCGGGGTTCGCGTTGACAAGAATTTCGCTGTTAGTTGGAGAGCTGCCAAAATCCTTTCCGGAAATTGATAAAATGCTGCCCGGCGGGCCATAAGCCGGCTCAATTTTTAAATCCGCATCTAAAACCGTAAAAACCCCGGCCGACTTTTCAAACTTGTTTATTATAACCAGAAGAAGCCCAGTTGTGGCACCTTGAGGTATCTGGGCTTCTATTAAATTATCACTGCAGGAAACTATTGGGGCAAGCGTTCCGTTAAAACTAATCTGGACCGCGTTCTTGTCTTTGCCAAAGCCGGAACCCCTTATTGAAACAGTTTCTCCGGTTCCGCCAGAGTTTGGCTCGACCTTCTCAACACGTAGAACCGCTGTTTTATTCCCGCCAATCGCAATGCCAATTTCAACCATTCCGCTGGCGCCCCTTGAATCGGTTACTTGCGCTGATATCGAGGCAAGTCCTGTGGTGTCTGGAGCTGTCCAATTGATAGACAATGGAGAAGCGGTTTCGCCAATTGTGCCGGCGCTGCATTTCCATATTGGTTTGAAATGATCGGGCACCAGTTCGTCTTTGTCAATGACCTTTAGGTCCAGGCGAACCTGCTGGCCCGGAAGGGTCTCGCTGCTAAAGCGCTCAAAATAAGCGACTGGAATAAAATTGGTTTCATTCGTCTCCGACAATACCAGCTGATAACAGATCTCCTGATCTTGCGAACCAGGAACCGGAAGTTCAATTTGCAAATCGCGGTATCCGGCCGCCTGAACTAATAATTCTTCATAGTCAGCACTCCCGGGAAGCGGGGGAGAGCTGAATCTTCCTTGATTGTCAGATTTAAACTCCATTCCCCATAATTTAACCGATCCATTGGAAATTGGCTGACCAAATTGGTTTTTCAAAATTCCCCGGATCGGAAATACGCCTTTGCTCAAACTGAGCTGATTCATTTGCAGCGCACTGTTGGCGGCGTCAACCACAATTGGTTCGCTGCGAAAAAGAAAGATTTCTCCGGTTGAAGATTGATCGTATTTCCCGATAATTCTTTGGCTAATTCCAAAAGGTACGCCGGTAAGGGTAAAATACCCCTGAGAATCTGTTAATGTCGTTATGGTATTATCGCTTTCAACCCAGACAATTGCCCGAGAAACCGGGTTTGTTTCTGATAAACGAAGATTGCCCGAAAGTTCCTGGCTGGAAACCATCTGGCCTTGGATTATCCCTCCGGCTTGAGTAGGGGCAGCTGAATAACCGCCTCCTGAGCCACCCGAACCGCAGGCGGTAATTAAAAGACAAAACAGGAGTGCGAAGGCAGAAAAAGAAACCTTGGTAAGGTAATTTTTCTGAAGAGAACGTTTCATTCGCCTAGCCAGTCCTGATCGAAAAATATCTGGCTCAAACCTGGAATTTCTCTGCGAAGATCCTTTTCATTGAGCTTCCACGGGATTCTTTTTATGCCATTTTTTTCCGCGACCAGAAAGAAAACTTGAGCCGATAGCTTCGAGTTCGCCTGGGGCTTCTTGACCAACCATTTGCAACTTTCTAAATTGGCTGGATTGATAGATTCTTTGTTGATAAAAATGGTGCGGCTCGCGACCCAATCATCTTCAAATAATGAAAACTCTATTCCCTGCAACCCGCGGTCAGGCTGTTTTGACCAGTTTAAAAAACTGGTATCGAATTCTAGAACGTCGGCGAGATCAAGGGGGCTGCTGATGGGCATATCTCCGGTTGTGATCGGAAAAGAGAGTTGTTGTTGCAAAATGTCATTGTCATTTGAAATGATTTTTACATAAGCCTGGAAATGCGCAATCTGGATATTCTCTTTGCTAATGCCGTTGCCGGCCAAATCCATTTTTGCATATACCAATGGAGCACCGAATTCGTCTCTCCAACCTTTTTTGGGTGTCCATTTAAAAAATCTTTTCTTAAAAGCTTTTGCGCCCAAAGCTGGAGCTATTTCAAGTTCGATGCTATTAAGCTTTAGATTCTCTATTACTTGAATTGCTGGCAAAGTAATATAGGCATTTTTCCAGGAGTCAGGCTCTTTTTCGATAAAAATGCACTGATCCTGTATTTTTTTGGGGAACTTGGCGAAGCCGATAAAACCTTCTCCTGCCAGTTGCCACCTGATATCATTCCGAGAATCACCCCGGGGCTGGTCAAAATCACGGGAGCCTGGCAAAATTCTCTTATCAGCCAAATCTGAACGAAAATTCCCATCGATATCACG
>CAZTHA010000254.1:0-6344 GCA_964613435.1 uncultured bacterium | reverse complement strand
TGTTTCACTCCACGGCTTTCAACCTTAAGCTGGGTTTTCAAACGTTCATTTATTCTTCGTGCCAAAAAAGAAGCCAGATCAAAGCGGGTATTTTCAAGCCATTCCCGATAAACTGCGGCCTCGGAAAGAATTTCTTTGGCGTCGGCAACCGCAGTGCCTGACTTACTGTAAACCAGGCAGCAAACACCGGTTTTGTCAGGAGAATTTGAAGCGCCGACATGAAGTGAAATTATGAGATCCGCCCCATAGCGGTTGGCAATCGAGGTTCGCTCCGACTGAGTCATTTCTGTGTCGCTATTACGGATATTTACTGCCTTCAAGCCTACTTTTTGCAGGGATTGTTGTAAAAATCCGGCAATAGAAAGGGTTATGCTTTTTTCGGGAATTCGTCCCGGAAAAACGAAGCCGGTATCGCTTCCGCCATGTCCGGCATCGATGACCACCGTTCGGCCCTTGAATGATTCGTTGGTCAACTGTTCTAAGGGAATTTCGATATTAATTTCCGGCGGTTGTTCCTGTTCCACTATTTTTACCGGCTCATTGACGGGTTGTTCTTTTGCCGGTTCAGGTTGCAGTATTGGCGGCGTGTTCGAGGCTGGTTGCGCCTCGGTTTCAGCAAAAAAGGAAACGATCATGCGAAATGGGTTGGCAACAGTCTCGATTTCAGGTGCACGCTTGCTTTGTGAAACTTGAAAATTAAGAATCAGGCCACTTCTGTTTGGACCGCTGTTGATATCAAGTTTTTTTATGTCACGACCAACCGGGTTGGTGCGTCTTGTTGGCACAAGGTTCCGGCAGCCCTGGATGTTCAGACGATAGTTATCGCCTTTCAGTTCGCTGGAGTAAGTGACGTTTTCATTGAATTCGAGGACAATTCTGGTGTGATCGTCACGGGTTGAATGACGTAGTGCAACCAGAACTGCTTCGGAACTTGTTTGGGGTGTGTTCAGAGTTGGTTGTGCTGGCGGGGGCTGCGGGGTAGTAACCGGAATGTTCGCTGGTGCAACGGCTGGTCTGACAACCGGAGGAGCAGTGTTGAGGTTGCGATTTTCAACCGACTCGGGAAGGGAATCGAGATTGCCCTGAAACAGCTTGATTATAGCGGCCGCCGGAACCATAATTTGTCCTTGTTTTATCTGTGGTGCAGCCGGCAGCTGAATATCCCGACCGTCGACGTTGGCACTGGTAGAATTTACGGTGAGCTTGACCGATTTCAAGCCTTTGCGCATTACCAGCATTTTTTGAATTGGAAACCATTGGTAGGCGATTCCCTGGGCTTCAGCAAAATCTTTGGCGCTGATAAAACCGTCCTGTCCATGGGCAGCACCTGTGATTAGGCACAGGATTACGGCGAGAACAAAGACTTTGTTACAAAAAGAATACATTTAATACCTTCCTCCAAGCTCTCTTTCCATATCGCGTCTGGCATCTTTTTTGGCGATGCTTTCGCGCTTGTCGTATTTAGCTTTGCCTTTCACCAGGGCGATTTCAAGTTTTACCCGGCCCTGTTTGAAATAAATTTTCAGGGGCACGATGGTGTTGCCCGTGGTTCTGACCTTTTGTCCAAGCTTGAGAATTTCGTTTTTGTGGGCCAGAAGTCTTCTTTTTCTTTCCGGTTCATGGTCGAGCCGGTTGGAAAATTGATTGGAGCCGATGTGCATATCGTAGAGCCATAATTGCCCTGCTTCCTCTTCAATATATGAATCTTTAAGGGTTACGCGCCCTTCCCGGCAAGGTCTGAGCTCTGAGCCAACCAATTGAATGCCTACTTCGAGGCGGTCGAGAATAAAATAGTCGTGATGCGCTTTGCGATTGGCAGCAATCTGTTTCGTGCCGTCAGCGGACTGTTTTTTTGATTTCAATCAGGTCACCTGCTTTCACTCCCGGGCCCATTTCTCTTTTGATAAGTGCCCAGCTGGATTGTCTGTTAACTTTGGTTATCATCAGATCGGCGGTGGGTTGGTCTTTTGCCCGGCCGATAACTTTTCCGGTGTCAGGGTCGGCAATCGGTTTGCCAGGTTTGAACGCCCGCAGATTAAGGCTGTATTCATCTGAAAGACTGATTCCGTCCTGCATGCCGATGTTGAGTATTACCTGGCCGGAAAGCCGGTCGACAACCTTGCCGGCCGCCACGATGTCCGGTTGCGGGTCAGTGGCAAAACTGCAGCAGATTTTATCGAACTCGGCCATTCCGGTAAATCGGGGCTTGTTCTCGATAACCAGCGGCGCGGCGACGAATTGCATATCGGCCTTGAACATCCGGTCGATTCCTTCCAGAAAATCCTGATAGGAAACGTCACGCAGACTTAGCAGGTCGCGATAAAACTTGATACTTGCCGATTTTTCATTTTTGTCCCAGAGAACCCGGGCCAAAGTTTTGAGATATTGGTGATTTGCCGGGTAAAGTCTGACTGCTTCGCGAAGTTCAACCTCGGCGCCGTCCCAGTGCCCCTTGTCGAGGAGGTATACGCCTTTTTCAAATACCTTTTTGGCGTCGGCACGTAGCTGAAGTGCCCTTAAAGTCTGGGTGCGGGCCGGGTATTCATTATTCTGAATTGCCAAAGCTATTCGTCGATCACGAATGAGGGCATTGAGGCGCTCTACTTCTTCCCAGTGATAAATCGCACTTTCAAGCCGGCCGGTTTCCCGATAAAGTTTGCCGAGCCAATAATGGGCTTTGATCAGATTCGGTTCGAATTTAAGCGCTTCGATAAATGAATCTTCCGCATTGTTGAACAGTCCACGCTGGTAGTATTTGTAGCCCTTCTCATAGGCGCTGATTGCCTGATCTTCCTGAATTTTGATCGAAATTGGGACCGGGCACTTTTGCACGGCCTGAACCGGCAGAAGTATACCAGACAGGAAAAATGACAATGCCGCTTTTTTCAGATTAAATTTTGGCATAAAACAGGAGACTCCGATAAAAATGGTTAACCAGATATTCTATCGGCAAAAATGACTTAAAGGGCAAGCAGAAGTTGAAATACCCTTTTAGTCCACTGGAAGGGCCATTTAGTGGGCGGCGAGATAGTTGAGCGGGTTGGTGTATTTTCTGTTCTCTTTAATGGAAAAATGCAGATGCGGTCCGGTTGCCCGACCAGAAGAGCCGACGGTGCCGAGGGTCTGCCCTCTGCTGACCTTTTGGCCCTTTTTACAGGAAATTTTTTGCAGATGGCCGAAATAGAGGAATTTGCCATCGCGGGTTTTGATTTTTACCATGCGGCCGAGTAGTCCTGCACGTCCGGCACTGACAACGATACCATCTACGGGGGCGACAATTTTGGTGCCCCGTTGGGCTTTAATATCAATGCCATTGTGAAAAGACCTGACATAGGTTACCGGATGCCGGCGCATACCAAATCCAGATGAGATGCGGCCCTTAACCGGCCAGGTAAATTTCTGGGCCGATGCCGGAGCCTTTTTGCTCTCTATTTTGACAATTTTGAAAGATTTACCGGTTGCCGTTTTCTCTTGAGCTGCGGCAAAAGTTTGCCAGTCTGCAGCCAGTTTTCCCAGTTTTTTATCGGTGGCAGCATAAATCTGCTGAAGGTCTTGCCAGATATGAAGCTTTTGCTCGGTTGGGCTGAAGGTGCAGTCTGCCGAGAAAGATGAACAGAAACTTCTGGCTACAGGAACGTTGAACTGCAGCATCAGCAAGGCCGAAACAATCAGAACGAGCCTGATCGTAGCTGAAAAATGTTTGTTTGAATCAGTTATCATTCAGAACTTTTGCTGCTTGAGCCTTTGTAGTTTGGATTGATCAGACTAAGGAATTCGGCATTGTCTTTGGTATTTGAAATACCTTTGACCAGCATTTCGATAATTTCCTGTGAGCTTTTGTCTTCGAATGCGCGACGCAAAATAATGACTTTCTTGAGATCTTCGGGATCCATGAGAAGCTCTTCTTTTCTTGTTCCGGACATCTTGACGTCGATGCACGGGAATATGCGTTTGTTGAAAAGTTTGCGATCGAGGTGCAATTCCATGTTGCCGGTGCCCTTGAATTCTTCAAAAATAACTTCATCCATTTTGGAGCCGGTATCGATCAGGGCTGTGGCAATAACTGTCAGGCTGCCGCCGTGTTCAATCTTTCTTGCTGCACCGAGAAACCTCTTTGGTTTGTGAAGCGCGAATGGGTTGACCCCACCCGAAAGGGTTTGTCCGGCTGATGGCATTGAAATGTTATAAGCCCGGGCGAGTCTGGTAATTGAGTCGAGCAGAATCACTACATCGCGGCCGAGCTCGGCATGTCTTTTTGCCTTTTCCAGAAGAAGCTCGGATACCTTGATGTGGTTGTTTATGTGTTCATCGAAGGTTGAAGCGACAACTTCGGCATTGACCGACCGACGCATGTCGGTAACTTCTTCGGGACGTTCATCGATGAGCAGAATCAGCATCAGCACTTCGGGATGGTTGGCACTGATGACGTTGGCCAATTGCTTGAGCAAAACGGTTTTGCCCGCTTTGGGCGGGGCAACGATCAGGCCACGCTGGCCTTTTCCGATGGGGCAGACCAGATCAAAAACGCGCGTTGAAGCATCATCTTCGCCAAGCTCGAGCTTGAAACGGTCAGTCGGGAACACCGGAATTCCTTCTTCAAAGTTGCGGCGATTTCGAATTCTTTCAAGGCTGACGCCATTGACCGCCTCTATTTTCAGCAATGAATTATAGCTTTCATCGTCTTTGGCGATGCGAACCTGTGCCACGATTGTGTCGCCCGGCAGAAGTCCGTGTCGCTTGAGTTGCGAGGGAGAAACGTAGACATCATCATCGTTTTGAACGTAACTATGGGTTCTTAAAAAGCCATAGCCTTCGGGAAGAATGTCGAGCACGCCTTCGGCAAGCCCCAAACCTTGCTGGGCAAGTTGTTCGGTAAGAATGCCTTTAATCAAATCCTGCTTGCGCATTTTTTCAGGATTCTCGATATTTAGCGCTTTGGCTACTGCGCGAAGGTTTTTTATCGACTCTTCGCAAAGTTGAAGATAGGTAAACGATGGATTATCCACAATTGCTTTCCTTTCAGGGAATAACAGTGTTTATTAATAGCCGGGATTGACCGGATTTTATCTAAGAGGTCTTTTTGGTGGGACAATAGCCTTGGAAAGTTGCATGAAAAGCATGTCACCAAGGCCGATGGTCATCGACTTCGCCCGTTCCTGATCAAGCATGTCGGAAAAAATTTCTTCTGCCTGACCGCCATGAATCAGGCCGGTCTTTTTTACGGTTTTTCGCATTTCTTTGAGCATCTGGTGCATGAAGATCGACTCAAAATCCGAGCAGGCCTTTTTAAGCTTTTCCAGTTCTTTTTTCTTTGCTTCCGGAAGAGCCGACAAGGCTGTCGGGTTGAGGCTTGAGTTGATCGGTATTGTGCTCATTGATCAGAGTCCGAGTTTTGATTTGAGTTCTTGGTATTTCTTGTTTTGAGGATCGAGGTTCAGGGCGTTTTTAAGATTGATTATCGCTTCGCTGGTATCATCGAGGGCATAGAGAACTTCAGCCAGAGCGAAAAAAGCATCGGCGTCGCTGTAGAGCATGCCGAAACTGTAGTGATAATCAACCGCTTCAGTGTCATATTCAACTGCTTTTTTAAGATTTTCGAGCGCTTTGTTCAAATCGCCCATGTAGAAATGGCTTTTACCGATATAGTAGTAGCCTTCGGCAAAATTGCCTTTGACCTTGGTCAGGTTCGTGTATCGGTCAATTACACTTTTGAAAATTGTGTAGGCTTCATTTTCTTTGCCGACTTTTTGCGTGGCAATTGCCAGAAGATAATTGGCCATAACATTTTCTCTGTCATGCTGCAGAGCTGTTTCAAGGTTGGTTATTGCCCGTTGCGGGTCACCCAGTTCCAGGTAAACCAGGCCAGTATGGCAATAGGTTTCGCCGTGATCCGGGTTGAGATCGAGCGCTTTGTTCAAAGACTCGAGAGCTTCGTCGTATTTTCCGACCATGGCCAGAGAACGACCTAAGTCAAAATGTGAATTCTCGTTATCAGGGTTGAGAACGATAGATTTTCGATAGACATCGATGGCTTCATTTACTTGACCTTTTTTCAGGTAGTAATCACCGAGTTTATTGTAGGCCTGAGAAAAATCAGGATCAATTTCAACCGCTTTTTTGGCTTCGGTTATTGCCTGGTCAATTTTGCCGCACATGGCAAACGAGATAGAACGATCTAAATGCTGATTAGCAAGATCTCTTTCTTCTACTGAAATTGGTGCAACCATTTGTGGGGAACCTCACAGTGGGAAAATCCTGTCTGAATAAAAACATCAAACTATTTCAGTAAGTTATATCATACCCCATGCTTAAATCGCAAGTGCTGCAACCAAATAATTTGTCAG
>CAZTHA010000253.1:0-6354 GCA_964613435.1 uncultured bacterium | reverse complement strand
GTCTGCTACGGTAAAGGCAAAAAGAATTCGGTAACTTTCGGCCAGGTTTGTGTGCATGCTCTGTATGAACATCAGCAGTTCCAGATCGGCGCAATCGGCAGTCACATCAGCCATGCTTCGCCGCCGCCTTTCTCTGCCCACTTCGCTGAAGTCGAAGTCGACACCGAAACCGGTGAAGTCAAGCTGCTTAAATACGTTGCCGGCGTAGATTGCGGTACGGCGATCAACCCGACTCTGGCCGATGGTCAGACCCAGGGCGCGGTAATGAATGCCATCAGCTTCGCTTTGACCGAAGAATACATCTTTGACGAAAAAGGTCGCATGCTCAACCCGAATTTTGGTAACTACAAGATCTGGTCTACCAAAGACCTGCCGATTATCGACACCTTTTTGGTGCCGACCTATGAAAAAACCGGACCCTATGGTGCCAAGAGCGTCAGCGAAATCAGTATCAACGGTGCTTTGCCGGCAATTGGCAATGCAATTCACAATGCCGTCGGTATTCGCCTGACCCAGCCGCCTTATACTGCTGAAAAAGTTCTCGCGGCCATTAAAGAACTGAAAAAATCAGCTGGTAAGGCCGCAAAACCGGCAAAGCCAGCAGCAAAGGCCGTTAAAGCCGTTGCTAAAAAAGCTGTCACCAAACTGGCCAAGGTCGCTGCGAAAAAAGTCGCTGCCAAACCCGCAAAAGCTGCGGCCAAAAAACCTGCCAAAGCCAAACCAGCTACTAAAAAGACCAAAAAATAAGGCCTTTCAGCAATAGGTAAAAAGTGGTCGCTCCGTCTGGGGCGGCCATTTTTTTTTGCCGGCAATTCTCGAATCGACTGCAATAAGAGCCGTTTTTCTGTTACCATTATCCTATATAAAATGAGGGGTGCCTGATGAAAAGAAAAGCTTTGCTGATTGCTGCTGCCCTTGCCGGAGCAGCTGTAAACGCTACTGCCCAGTCCGGTGATTTGTCCGTTGAGCCTTTGGTAGAGCCCGAATCAAAAACTATAAAAGCCAACGTAGGTAAAAAAGCCAACGAAATTGAAAAAGCGAAAATTATCGAATCTTTGCAGGAAATTCGTAAAGATCCGACAACAGTGCAATTTCATTCGGCTATGTGTTATGACATGGTAATGCCGCCACCGGACACGACTTTCGCCTGTCCCTATTGCGGAAACACCGCCCAATATCCTACCCGATCATTTGCCGGAAAAGTTGCTGACTGGATGCCTTCAATCGAGCGCACCCTGGCACTTTGTAAAGTTAAAATCGAAGCAGATTATTCTGACTTCTGCCCTAAATGCAGAAAAGATACTGCTCAGCCACGCAGCCTGAAATTCGTCAGCTATTGCCTTGATTGCGGTGAAAAATTTAATTGGTCTGCCTCCGGTGAAAAAGAAGTCGAGCAATTGACTCTGCTGGCTTTGAAATTTCCCATTAAAGAAGTTGATCAGGGCGAAAAGGGCTCGATGAAAATTGAGCCGGAAAAGCTTTCTCGATATATTTCCGATAGATTTTTGTGTCCAAAATGTCGCGAAAAGCATGGTCTCAAATAATAATTTGAAAGGGTGCCCCGATGAAAAATCTCAAAAAACTGACTGGAATTGCAGCAGCGACTGCAATTGCCTTAACTGCCACTCCGGTTGTGGCAGAAAATGCTTGTGCCGGCTGCGATGGTCATAAAAATGATTGCTCGGCTCAACCGACTGATTCCCAAAGAACACTGGCCAGGCAGCAGCTGATCGATGCTCTCAAGTCGATGAAAAAAGACCCCGAAAAAATAGAGTTTCATTCGGCCATGTGTTATAAAATGGCTCTTTCGCCTGACACCTGTGATTATTCATGTCCGTCCTGCGGCAAAATAACGACCTATCAATATCATAGTCTGGGCGGAAAACTGGCAAGACAGATTGCAACAGTTCGTCGTTCGCTCGACAATCTTGCTGTAAAAATTGATGTCGACGAATCATCTCTGTGTCAGAAATGCCAAAAAGGCAATAAGCCTGAGCTGGTTTTCACTACTGCCTGTGGCAACTGTAATGCAAGTTTCACCTGGAAAATAGTTGATGATGAACAGCTGGACAAACTTGAGTGGCTCTTTCTCAAATATCCGGTCAGCTCACTCGACATTGGCCCGGGCGTCGGACCCACTACCGACCCGCAAAGGGTTAAAAGCATGGTTGAATTCGTTTCCGGCTGCACTTTCTGCCCAGATTGCATCAAAAAGCTCGATCTTGACTATTGAAAATCAGAAACCCAATGCCCAGAACCAGAAAATTTCCTGATCTGCTCGTCCCAAAAACAGCAGTTTTAGAATTAACCGGCCGCTGTAACCATCGTTGCATTTTCTGCTCGACCCCATGGGACCCGGACTCACCCGACCGTGGCAAATTTGCCTGTGAGAATGAAATGTCAACCGCCGAGTGGTGTGAATGTGTCGATTTTCTCGTGAAAAAAAATGTTTACGGATTCGCATTCAGCGGCGGCGAACCCTTTCTGCGCAATGATTTATTCGAGCTAATCGATTATGCAAAGAGTTTTGCGGTCAAGCACCCGCAATTCGATGATTATGGGCAGGTTTGCGGGCATGTTTCCAAGCCTCTTGAATTGACCCTTATCAGTAATGGTCGCTTGATTACCGCAAATGATGCAAGGCGCTTGCGTGGAAAAATCAGTGCTGCCGTAATCAGCCTGCCAGGGCTAAAATCCTATGCCAGACTGACCGGTGGTGGCGACCCTGCTGAAGCATTGCGGGCTATTTCCCTTCTGGCCGAAAATGAAGTTCCTGTGGTTGTAAGTATCTGCGTTTCTACCCTCAATCTGCCCGAACTTTTTGAGAATATTTCAGCCGGCTTTCTGGCGGGTGCAGACCAGCTGCTTTTGAACAGGTTTTTGCCGGGTGGGCGCGGAACCATTCATCACGAGCTTTGTCTTTCGGCTGATCAGATCAGGCAAATGCTTAAAATTGCCGATGAGGTTTGCACTATTTCCAACCGATATGGCTCGGTTGGCACAGAACTGCCGCTTTGTCTGTGTGATGAACCATTGAAGATGCTTACGGTTGGAACGCAGTGCTCTGGCGGCATCGAGTTTTTTGCCGTTGCTCCCGATGGTAGCGTCAGGCCATGCAACCACTCGCCGGTGAATCTTGGCAACTATCGGCAAATTGAAAAAGCTATTGCTTCAGATTATTGGCAAACCTTCAAGAATCGAGAATATCTACCGCAAATGTGTCATCAATGTCGCCACATGCTCAAATGTGACGGAGGCTGTCGCGAAGCTGCTCATATTTGTGGTGGCTCACTCGACTCTCCCGATCCGGTTTTTAGTTTCTAGGCAAGGGCTAAACTGTTCTCTCGACAGCTTGCTTCTTTTGAGGACTGATTTAGTCTTGTGAAATCATGGAAAACTTCAAGCACTTGGTTGCCAATTTCTCGCGAATATTGGCCAGCCACATGCACCCTGACCCAAGTTTCCTGGCTGAAGTGATCCTGAAACCTTGACGAAGTAGTTGGCAAAAACTTTTGTTATCGGTCGGTGGTATAATTGACGTAGAAAAATTTTCAGGTGAAAAATATGAAAAAAATGTTGAGTGTTTTTTTAGTTTTAATCGCAATTTTGAACTGTTCGTCGATTCTGGCATCGCCTTTTTCTGAAGATGTGATCGAGCCGGTCAAAGATAAATTCAGCTCTGCGGCTTCTTCGACCAAGAGTTTCGTTAAAGAAAAGCTTTCCAGTCTCAAGGAAAAAACTGCGAAAACATTCGCCAAAATAACCGGAAAAATAAACCAGGTTGTTAAAAAGGACCTGAAAATTGATGGAATAATTTCTCATAAGGTTTTTATCCCCGGGCATGAAAACAAAAACTTTGTCTGTCAGGGCATAACCTATCTTCCTGAAAACATTTTGTCCGATCCTCTGAAACAGATCGATAACCAAACCTACAAGGTTGCTTTGCTTTCCTATTATCCCAAGACCAGTTATACGAAGCAGTCGACCCAGATTGTTGCCATCGATATGTTCAACCAAACTCCAATCGCCAGGTTTGCCCTTTATAGCAAGGAAAATCAGCCTTACAAAGGGCATGCTGGCGGGATTACCGTAGCCGGAAAATACCTTTGGGTCGCTTCAGGCTTCAAGCTTTATGCATTTTCGCTGTCGGCAATAATTGATTTTGTAAAACAGGCGCAAAAACCTGCGGGGATTGCCGATTTCTCTCCGGCTTCGCTGCAGTTGCCGGCCTGCGACCTGGTTGCCGTAACGAGTTTTCCGGTCGATGCCAAGGCAAGTTTTGTGAGCTTCGACGGTAAATATATCTGGGTTGGCGATTTTGCCAGATCGGGCAACAAAGATTATGCTCCGGTTGCTCATCATCTCAAGAACCCCTGGAAAAAGTCAACCTGGATCAGTGGCTACAAAGTTGATAGTAGCGGTTTTCCAACAAGTCGGAAAAAGTTTTCATTCAGAGATGGCGACTGCTCCCGTAAAGTCTATCAGGCTGATAGAATCATGTGTTGTCGCGAATCGGTTCAGGGAATGGCCATTTTCAATGAGCATGTCGCTCTGAGCATTTCATACGGGGCCCAAAACTCAAAACTGGCAATTTATCGCTTACCGGTTAAGGGCCAAAAATTGAAAATCGCCGATGGATATGAAGTAGAAGCCTTCGTTCTTGGTGAAAAAGAAGGCAACTGGTTGAAAACTTATATTTTGCCGGCCGGTTCAGAAGACCTCGAATTCGATGGGCGTTTTCTTTATGTGACTTTTGAGGGCTCATCGAAAAATTACCGGCAAAAGTGGATCAGTATCAATCCACGCATCAACATCAGCGAAGATTTCTATTTGCTTAACCCAGGGCGTCTCGTAAAAGAATGAGCGGTTGTATTACGATTTTTTTCCAAATGGAATTTTGAATTTGCGCAGCTTGCTGCGCAGTGTGCTGGAATTCAATCCGAGTAACTCTGCAGCTCCGCCTGGCCCGTCTATTTTGCCATGAGTGCGTTCCAGGGCAGCGGTTAAATGATTTTTCACCAGGGTTTCCAGTTTGGAAAAATTTTCATTGCGAACCGGTTTGTTAAAAATTTCTTCCCGGTTCAACTCCGGCTGAATATCGATGGGTTTTCCCGAGCTGATTATGAGTGCGCGCTCGACCAGATTCTGAAGTTCGCGAACATTGCCGGGCCAATTATAATTCATCAGTCTGTCGAGGGTTCCTGGAGCAATTTCCTGTTGAGAGTGAAAATTCAACTCTCTCGATTTTTTGATGATGAAGTATTGAACCAGAGCCGGAATATCATCTTTGCGCTCACGCAGAGGCGGAATAGTGATTGGAAAAACATTCAATCTGAACCACAGATCTTCACGAAAACTTCCCTGGCTGACCATTTTCTGAAGATTGCGGTGGGTGGCTGCGATAATGCGAACGTCAACCTTTAAAGTCTGTTGCCCGCCAACCCGTTCGAATTCTTTTTCCTGTAGCACACGCAAAAGTTTAATTTGCGCATCCATCGACAATTCGCCGATTTCATCGAGAAAAATGGTTCCGCCGTTAGCGCGTTCGAAGCGCCCTTTTTTGCTGGTTATTGCCCCGGTATAAGAGCCTTTTTCGTGACCAAACAGTTCACTGTCGAGCAGGCTTTCGGGCATCGCTCCGCATTGCACCGCGATGAAGGGGGCGTCACGTCGGGGACTGGTTTGATGAATGCTTTTTGCAATCAATTCCTTGCCTGTGCCAGTTTCGCCAAGAAGCAGCACTGGGCTGGTCGTTCTGGCAACGATTCCGACCATTTCCATTACATGGCGCAGGCCAAAATCGACACCGACAATCTGGTCGTTAATGCCCCTGTCGAGCTCGCTTTTCATGGCCAGGTTTTCACTGGCGAGATTTTCTTTTATCTGCATCAGCTCGCGATAGCGCAAAGCGTTGCTCATTGCGATCGAAAAAGGCTGATAAACCGATTTGAGTAATTCGACATGCCTGGAATTGTAGAAGCCGCTGCCTTTTTTGGCGATCAACAGTGAGCACTTGCTTTGGTTGTCGCCTTTGATATCCATTTTCAGCAGTGAGCAATTTTCAATCTTTGGAAACATTTTTACAAGCTGAATTGGAAAATTGCCGCTGTTATCGAACTTTACCAGGTCCGGGTATCTGCTTTCAAATTCGTTGAGAATTTTTGCATCCTGTGGGGTCATCCAGATTATGGGCTCTCCAGGAACAGAAGGTTCTGGCAGAATCTTTTCGTGTCCATACCTTGCGACTGAAAAAACCTTGACTCCAGTTGCACCAAAATCGGAAAGTTGATACATACCCATCATGTCCATGGGAATATAATCTTTCATGAAGTTGAAGACTTCCTTGATAGCTTC
>CAZTHA010000252.1:0-6374 GCA_964613435.1 uncultured bacterium | reverse complement strand
GGGGGAGAATGTAATTCCATCTTTTCGCAGAGCAGATTGTCAGCCTGGCCAAACCTGCTGAATTCAATGGTCTCGCGACTTTTCAATACGGTTTCGACATGATCAACGGCAAAATAGTATTGGTCTGGCTCGGGCAAAGGCGTTAAATCAGCAACCTGGCGAAATTTATTTTCAAGCTCGGCATGTCCCTCAACCAGCGCCGCAAAGGAAGTTTCAACATCTTCAACAATCAAGCGGGCCTGTGGCCAGTAATCAAGCAGTGAAAACTCCCCGGGAACCAGCATTGGCTTGAGTTCGAAATAATCGCGAGAATCGGTATGGGAAGCGAAATGTTCAAGTTTTCGGTTAAAGAGGGCGGCCTGGCGTTCAGGCAAGTCCTTTTCGAGTCGGGCAAGCTGTTCGATCAACCGGTCGTGTTCGTCTCCCTCAGGGATATACTCGGTGGCCGGAATGACGAAAATGCGTGCTTTTTTATCGATCGAACGCTGGCTGGAGACAACGAATTCCTTGATTGTGTCAAGTTCATCGCCGAAAAAATCAAGACGAACCGGGTTGTCGAAATCGGGCGGAAAAAGGTCGATAAGGCTGCCTCTTACTGCGAAAAAGCCAGGCTCTTCGACGAGGGTGGTGCGCTTGTACCCGGCGGCAACAAGCTTGGCAATTACCTCTTCTCGCCCAATCATATCGCCGGCTTTAACGGTGAAGCATTTCTGCAGCCAGGCAGTGGGTGAATAGTAACGCGTCAGCAATTCGCGCGCCGGAACGATAATCAGACCGCCGCCGCGCATTTGTGCCGACATTGCCGCAAGTCGGTCATTGATTATTTCCGGATCGGTTGCGGTGTGGTCATAAACCGAGTCGCGCTCAGGCAACCAGCAATAGAGCCGGTGTTGTTGCGGGCCCAGCCAGGTGCGAACATTTTCGGCAATTTCCCTGGCCCGATTTTCAGAAACCGTTACCAGAACGTTCAGTTCGCTGCGATTTGCCAGTGCGGCAAAAACTATAGCCGCCGCCGAACCGTTCATTCCCTTCAGGCTTTTAATCTCACTTGAAAGAAGTGGCTGTAAAAATTTCTCGATAACCGTTACATTTTCGTTTAAATTCATAAGTTAAAGGCCAAACGGGTTTTCCGTTTAAAAATTGCACCCTTGGGGCAGGCTGTGTATAATGGTATGTCGAAGCATAAGTCAGTAAAATCATCTTAGTCAAGAATTAAACTTGAATTGAAGACAGAAATTGTTTTCAGACTGGGGAAATAGATTGAAAAACAAACATAGAACGAATTTAAATGCCTATTTGTTTGCCAATCTGGTAATACTCTGCATTCTTCTGGTGAGTCTCTGGAATCGCAAACCCGTATGGGATGCCACCCTGCGTTTTCCGAATCTTCTGCTAATTCTGGTCATTCTCAACAGCATACTCATTTTCAAGAATCTGATTTTCGCCAAAGCCGCAACAAAGCCAATTAAAAAGGGCTCGGCTGCGCGAAAGGTTAAAAATCTGGCAACATTGCGCGGTATTGTTCAGGATTCGCCGGAGCTTGACAACTCAATCTACGGAAAAGTAATCGGAAAATTGCATGCAATGTCAGGCTCAGAGGCCGCCGCACTGTTACTGCCCGAAAACAGCTATTACAAAACCCTTGTCAGCAGTGGCGAATTACCCCCGGCCTTCGGCGGCGCCAGATTCCAACTGCGCGAAGACAAGCTGATGATAAAATTTCCCGGAAACCTCGGCGAAGAAGAAATTGGCAAAATTTCCCATCGATCGACTGCGATCGACTTCAAATCGTCGGTAACCCGCCTTGAAGCCGTCATCTACCCACTGCGCCTTAAACACGAACAAATTGGGTTGCTGATGTTTCTAGGCCAGGAAAAAGGCCGGGATCCAGGCCTGCCCTTTTCCGGGACCACACTTTTTCTTGAAACCCTGGTAACCCTGATTGAAACAGCATCAGCCAGCGGAGACCTTCGTTACAAAGACAAGTCTACCGGTCTGCTCAAGCACGATTGTTTCGCGGATTATTTTGAAACGGAAATTGAAAGATCTGAGCGTTACCAGCAGGAATTATCGCTTTTCACGGTTAAAATCAAGCTTTGCCAGAATACATCAGCAGAAGACAAGACAGTTTTACAGAAAGCCGCCGCAGTAGCACTCAAACAATCATTGCGCCGCCTCGATCTCATGTTCTGCGCCGAATCTGATTGCGAATTTTTTGCAATTCTTACCGAAACCAGCGCCCAGGTTGCAGAAATTGTTGCACAAAGAGTGCAAAAATCATTTGCCAAACAGATCGAAAAAACAAATCTTGATAATAAGCAAAGAATTTTATTCATCGGCTCGGCTTCATACCCGACCCATGCAACCCATGGACACGGAGTGGTCGAAAAAAGCCGAGAGGCCTTGATTCAGGCCGAAGGCGAAGACAAAGATTTTGTCAGCTACGGCCCCACAGACTAAACTCAGGAGCAGAGAATGAATGAACAGAATCAGGTGAACATCAGTTTCACCCTTAACGGAAAAAAAGTTGAAACCTCAGTATCCCCTGAATTGACGGTTCTCGAAATGATCAGGCGAAATTTTCGTCTTACTGCCGCCAAAGAAGGCTGCGGAAAAGGCGAATGTGGTGCCTGCAGCGTCATTTTGAACGGGCAGCCGATCAACAGCTGCCTGAAACTGGCCGCCAGTCTTGCCGGTAATGATGAAATCGTTACCGTCGAAGGACTGGAAAAAGACCCGCTGATGAAGGATGTTCAACAGGCCTTCGTTGACGAAGGTGCAGTTCAATGCGGATTCTGTATTCCGGGAATGGCTCTTTCCAGCTATCATCTTCTGCAGAATAATCCCAATCCCGATCAACATGCGATCAAGCAGGCTCTTTCCGGCAACATCTGCCGCTGCACCGGCTATATGAAAATAGAAGCTGCCGTAAAAAAAGCTGCCGAAGTCAGGAGAAACAGAAAATGATCAACCAGATTAGATTTTTGAAACCGGAAAACCTGAGCCAGGCCTGTGAATTTCTGGCCCGCGAGCCCCAAAGCATGGCAATAGCCGGCGGCACCGATCTCATCGTAAAAGTGCGCAATGGTCTGTATCCCAATCTTCAGGTATTTGTCGATATTTCCGGACTACCGCTCAACGAAATTCGCGACGGCGAGAAACAGATTGAAATCGGTAGCGGTTGCAAAATGACCTCGGTTGTCGAAAATGAACTGCTCCAGAAGAATTGTCCCGCCCTGGTAAAGGCAGCGTCAACAGTTGGCGCACTGCAAATCAGAAATCTGGCCACTATCGGCGGCAACAGCGCCAATGCTTCCCCCGCCGGCGATACTATCCCAGCCCTGGTTTCACTGGAGGCCTTGGTCAGAATTATGGGGCCGAACGGCAGTCGCGAACTGCCGATCGAAAAATTCTTTCTTGCCCCGGGCAAAAATGCTCTTGAGCGTGGCGAAATCGTCGAGGCCTTTCTGATTCCAAAAAGGGTTACCAAAGGAGCCTTCATGAAGTTGGGCGAAAGAAAAGCTCATGCGATCAGCAAAATAAATTTAGCCCTTTCTACCTGGCAAAAAGAAGGTAAAACCGTTTGTCGAATCGCGATGGGTTCGGTTGCGCCGACCGTAATCAGAGTGCCCGAGGCCGAAAAATTCATTGAGGAAAATGGTCTGACCCTATCGGACACCCAACTTGAGCAGGTTGCCGAGCTGGCGAAAAACGCAGCACGCCCGATAAGCGATGTTAGATCGACCCAGGCTTATCGCAAGCAGATGGCTGGAGTTTTGCTCAAGAGAGCCCTCAAAGAGATCAGCTGAAAAGCAAGATAATCGACTTTTAAGGTGCAAAAATTTCACATGATTTAAAGGTGTAATTTTTGCACCTTTTATTTTTCCACGGCAAAATGTGAATTTTTTTCACATCTTTTTTCCCTCCTCATACTCTATCCTATTAATGCCGATACTATTAATAGACGCCTTGTAACAGTGGCGAGCGATTTGGCATTGAAATTGCTTTTTAATAATTGGGGGGAACCATGAAAAAGGTTGTACAGCTGGTAGTAGTTTTTATTTTGGCAGCGCAGGCTGTCAGCCTTTTCGCGGCAGATTCAACCACCACATTCACCACAGGCAAACGAGCTTTTGACCTGGGGAAATATTCTGAATCTGTGGAAATTCTCTCCGGATTTATCGCCGCCTGGCCTGATCATGAACTGGTAAACGAAGCCAAACGAATAAAATTAACCGCACGGGCACGCACTATCAATGACACCATCTTCAGACAAAATCATTCATTGTACAGCGAGCTCTCAAGCGAACTTGAGGCACTTCGCCAGGAATATTCCGACAAGGAACTTCGCGAACCAATACTCGCGGTCCAGTATGCCGCTCAGGGTGCCAAAGAATTTTCCTGGGAAAACCTAAAGAATTTTTCAAATCAGGACTTGATTGAAGTTCTACGCAATAAATGGCATCCAGAGCCATTCTCAGCACCAATAAAGGTTCTTGAATTCGTCAACTTTCATGAAAAAAACTGTAAGAATCACTCCGATCCGGAACTGCTGGCGCTGATCAATTACCTGAAGGCCCAATCTCTTTGGCAGTTGCTGCTTTCGCCCTTGTCACTCGAAGCAAATGCCCGTATACTAAAGGCATGGGGAGATTGGCCGGTACATAATACCCTCGATCAAGCACTTCGGACCGGGTTCAATTTCGGTAGTCCCGATATAAAAAAGAACGTCGCGTTGTTGGGGTTTCACTTCGACTGCTTCAGGCATAAGGGAGTAGTTTCAAGCAGTATTTCATCAGGCCTGAATAGCCGTTGGCTATCCTATCTTTCTGAGCGTGGAATCAACCTTCAGGAGGCCTGGTGCCCAAGGTGAAAGAGAATATTGGCAACTTAATCAAGTATGGTGGAATTATCGCACTTCTTTTGATTGTGGGATATTTCGCCTCTGAGTTCCCAAATTCTTCGTCAATAGATTTTACCAACATCCGTAACAAGCTTGCCGCCAATGTATTCGAGGCAGACGCACCGAAACCGCAGATAGCCACGCCATCGATGGATGAACTTAAGGCTCAGCACAAACGGGAAAAGCACCTAGACACCACCAGAGCCAGACAGTATGTCGAGTCGGCCACCCACGACTATTATCATGGCAGCTACGAAGAAGCTCTCAGGCGGCTTGAACGAGCAAAGATCTACGATCCAACCAATTATTCGATCTTCAAACTCACCGGACAAATATTCTTCGAAAAAAACAAGTTTCGCAAAGCCTTCAACAACTGGGAAAGAGCAACACAGCTGCCCAACGACGACCAGACAATTTCCCGCGATATCGATGTTCTAAAAAGACTTCTTCGCTACAGTCGCAATGAAATAGACAAACTGCAGCACACCCTCAATCGCGAACCAAACAATCAGTTGGTCAGAGCAAGATTGAAAGAATTAGAAGAACAGATGAGAGAATGATCGATTCTTGCCGATAGTTTTTTCTGATGCAAGAATTACCAGAAGATTTTTCCAGCTTAAAAATAGACAACCAGTTTGGTCTTGACGACGAAAATGCCGTCATCAAAAGCCTTTTACCAAAAATCCCCGCCACCATTTTCAGACGCGATCTGCTGCGCGATTTTCTAAAGGCCAATGGTTACAAGCAACCTGATTTTTTGGTATCGGAAGATTTTGCCAAAATCTCGGCCTGGGCGGTTAAGCGTAATCTTTTTCCGATCCTGCTTAAAACTGCCAGAAATCAGGCAAATAACCAGAACACCTATCTTTTAAAAGCATTTCGAGAATTGCCAGCCTTCTATGAAGAGATTCAAGAGCATCGGCCGCTGCTGATCGAAAGCTTTTTCCCGGCAAAAGCAAGGCTAGAAGCAACCTTTATCAATGGTGAACTGGTTCTCGTTGCCCAAACTGGTACAGCCCGCTCGTTAAAATATCTTACCAGCTGGCGGGTTTTCCCGGTTTATCCGCCAACTCGTTGTTTACAGGAAATCAGAAAGGCGGCCAATCTTTTTGCTGAAATCAAGATTCTGAGAAACATCCCATTTCGCCTTGGTTTTGCCTTTAATGCCGAGCAAACTACACCCCTCTCGATAAACCTTGGCTTCAATCGCCATGAATACTTTCAGGAATACGGAAACAGGCTGGTTAACCGCCAGTCTTTCGCTGAACCAGACAAGCAGCTCAACAAGATTCTTTTCTACCACCCACCGGCAGAAAAAGTCGCCGAAATAGATGCAGAAGAACTATTGCAACTATTGAAAACCAGCGTCAGGAAAATTAAAATCGCCGCAACAACAGTAATTCTGCTGACTTCAAATGATCCGACACAATTGCTGGAAGACTCGAAAAAAGCCGATGGCTACTTTCGATAT
>CAZTHA010000251.1:0-6389 GCA_964613435.1 uncultured bacterium | reverse complement strand
TGTGCGCCAAAAAAGCTTCGTCTTTTGATTTTGCTTCGAGACGTTCTTGAGAAATCAGGCCCAGCATTTTAACCGGATTATGATATGTTTCTTCCCATTGTACCGGATCGAGCCGGCGCCAAAGAGCTATTGCTTCAGGGTTCCAGCACCACCAAAGGTTATATGCCAACTCCTTGAGAGGTGCTAGCGCTTCGGGCAGGCTTGGTTCCACGACAAAGGTCTTGATTGGCTTCATTATATAAATGGCCTCCTGCATTTTTATTTTTCGCGTGCATTATATACCATTTTATTGTAGGAATTATCAAGCCGCGATTGCAGTCGACTGCAGAATCATGGCCGGCGTGCACAATTTTCATTACATTCGTGCCCTTTATTCGGTAATTCTTTCAGGCCGTTTTTTTTGAAATGAAAATAGGGCAACAGTTTAGCAATTTCCATCGAAATTAGTTAACTGTCACTCTATTTCCCAATAAAAGGCTTGATGAAAGGCGGCAAGGCTGCTAAAGTAGCAAAACCGATGAAAATTAGTATAAAACTGACAGCGCTGTTCTTTTCTCTGATAATCATAACCGTAGCAGCCTCATTCTCGCAGGAACCTGCTTCGGGCACTTTCGACATTCCTGAAAGAGCTCCGGACATCGTGATAACTGCGAACACGATGACGGTAAAGGACGAACTCGCCTATCTTGAGGGCAATGTTAAAGCAACCCGTGAAGGTGACATTCTAACCTGCAATCGGGCCATAGTAAGTCAGAAGCCTCAATGGGTGCTGGCCAGCCTTACTCCGAAGCTTTACCGTAAAGAAACTTTAAGTGAATTGAAATTGCTTCGCGAAATGCATCTGGAAGCCAGAAACATTTACTATGATGTAGATGGCGGCAAATTCAACGCTTCTGACAGTGTTTCGGTCAGACTTGAAGAAAAATCCTGGGATCTTGCCACTTACAGCTGGGTTCTGATAACCGCCGAGGAGATGGTCGGTTTCAAGGAAAGCAACCGAATGATTTTCAACGGCAACGTAAAAATCAAAGATAAAGATCATTTTGGACGGGGCAACCGGCTCGACTATCTTAAAGAAACCAACACAGCCATTCTTTCGGGTAATGCCTATGTTGAAACCCAGGAATTCAACCAGAAAAAGGGCCAATTCGAAAAGAAAATCATCGAAGGCAACAAAATTACTTATAACACCGAAACCAAGGAAGCCACTTCTGAATGAACCGTTTTGTCATTTAGTCGGCTTTCAATTCCCGGCTTGATATCAGTCAGGAAAATAAGTTATACTTGCTGCGCCTGCTTAACTTTGTAAAACCGGCTCAGACATTACAAAAGCTTTTAAGTCGCAGAAAATTCAACATGTTCAATCAAGGAATGCAAACAACCGCCTATGGAATTAAACGTAAAATACCGTGATTTCGTTCTGGACAATTTTCAGATCCAGGCAATCACCGAGCTTGAAAATGGCCACTCTCTGGTTCTTTCTGCTCCCACCGGCTCAGGAAAAACCCTCGTTGCCGAATATCTGATCGAGAAGGTTCTTAAAACCGACCAGCGAATAATTTACACCTCGCCGATCAAAGCTCTTTCCAACCAGAAATACCGTGATTTTTCGCGCCTTTACGGCGACAAGGTCGGCATTCTTACCGGTGATGTCGTTATCAACCGCGACGCGCAGGCACTTATCGTAACCACCGAGGTCTATCGAAACATGGCAATCGAAGACCCCGAGGCCATTGCCGATGTTTCTTACGTTATCTTCGATGAAATCCACTATCTGGGCGATATCGAACGCGGCACGGTCTGGGAAGAATCAATAATTTTCTCGCCGAAAACTGTGCGCTTTCTCGCACTTTCCGCGACGATTCCCAATTGTGAAGAGCTTGCCCGCTGGATAGAATCGGTAATCGATCATCAGGTCAAGGTCATCAGCCACAACCAGCGTGCAGTTCCGCTCGCCTTCCAATTTTATTACAACAAACAGGTAATGAATTTCAAAGACCTGAAAAAGAAGGCAAAGAACCGTTCAGAAAAAGATTTTCGTGGCCGCGACCGCCGAAGCCATAAAAAGGAAGGCGAATACCGGCATTTCGACATTATCAAGCAACTACGCCAGCAGGACAAACTGCCCCTGCTTTACTTCGTCTTTTCGCGGGCCCTGGCCGACAAACTTGCCCATGACACGGCGAGACACATGGACATGACCACACCCGAGCAGAAAGAGCATATCGAGGCAATGGTCGATGCCTGCATCGATAAATACCAGCTGCAAAATCTGGAAACAGCACAAAAGATGCGCGAAGAACTTACCCGCGGTGTCGGCAGGCACCATGCCGGACTGCTTCCCCAGCTCAAAGAACTGGTAGAAATTCTTTTCGCCGAGCGCATTTTGAAGGTTCTTTTCGTCACTGAAACCTTTGCCGTCGGCGTAAATATGCCGGCACGCAGCGTCGCCTACGACGCCCTGAAAAAGTATGACGGGCGTTCTTTTCGCCCGATGCATTCTCTGGAATTCACGCAGATATCGGGAAGAGCCGGCCGGCGCGGCATCGATGAATTCGGCTGGGTAATCGTACCACATCTGCCCAATGATCTTTCGATCGACGAGTTGCAAAACCTGGTTTACGGCGACATCGAGCCCCTCGAAAGCCAGTTCGACCTGTCTTTCAACAGCGTGCTGAATCTTTATTCAGGCCACAAAACCGAAGAAGTTCGCACTATTCTCAAGCGCAACTTCGCCCAGTTTCAGGCCAACAAAAAATTGCCCAACCTCATGGACAAGGTTAACAAGCTTCGGGCGGATATCGAAAGGGTTCAGCCGCGCTGCCCGGAAAAGAAAAACGACCTTGATGAATTCATGAAGTTTCACAAGAAAAAGCAGCAGACGATCAATGCCATGACCAGGCAGATCGGCCAGATTCGTGGCGGCATGTATGGTCGCAAAGGGCGCAACTACCAGAAACAGATTGAAAATCAGATGGGCGGGGTTCACGAAGACCTCAACGAACAGGAAAAGAATTTCATCTGCGGTCGCTGTAGAAGCCGTGCCAAATGCGTCTCCAAATATTATCAGGCCGCCCGCCTGCATAAAAAACTGAATTACTGGCGTGAGCTGCTCGAAGAGCAACAGGAGCTTCAACTCCCTCTTTATGAAAGCAAGCTTGAAACACTTCGACAGCTTGGCTACATCGACGAAAACGGCTTGCTGGCCAGAGGTGAAATCGCCAGTCGTATTCATACCGAAGAAATTACGGTTACCGAACTCTATTTTCAGGGCTATTTTCACGAATGCACTCCCGAAGAAATCAATGCCATCTGCCTCGGCCTCGTTTACGAACATCGACGGCGCGGGCAGAACAACGACGAGCGCCGACCGGCCGGAAAAGTTCCGGAAAGGGTTAAGAGTGCCCGGGGCTTCGTTAACAGCCTGGTGCGCCAGCACCCATTCATAAAACCTCTTGATGTGAGGCTTTCGCATCTGATGGTTGCCTGGTGCGACGGCGAAGATTTTGAAGAAATCATGAAACGCTGCGATATTCCCGAAGGCGACCTTATCAGATCGTTCAGACAAAGTATCGATCTAATCAGACAGATGCGCGATGCCATCAAAGACCAAAGTCTGCGCGAGAAGCTTTTGACCTGTCTGGATATGCTCAACCGCGACATCGTTCTGGCCACCGAACTGAGAGATTAGTATGCCGACCCGGGAAAGTTTTTCTCCTCAAGACACCTTGAAGATCGCCGCTGAGATTGCTGGCGAATTCCCAAGACACCTGATTCTGCTTGCCGGCAAAATGGGAGCGGGAAAGACGCTTTTCAGCCGGGGGTTCGCTCAGGGTCTTGGCATAGAGCAAAAGGTTTCAAGCCCAACCTATACGATCATGAACGAATACCGTCAAAACGGCACAAGCCTGTATCATCTCGATCTTTATCGCATCAACAGCCTTGAAGAGGTAATCGATGTCGGTCTTTATGAGATTCTCGAAGCGGGAATGCCCTGCCTGGTGGAATGGCCCGAGCGGGTTACCGACCTGAAAAAATTGCCGCACCTGCAGGTGAGCCTGCAGACAGATGTCACCCGGCAAGATGAATACAGACTGATTTCCTGGGAATGGGAACCGGCAAAATGACAAAATACCTCTTCATCGACGCTTCTGAAAACGCAACTTACATTCAGGCAAGCAACTCAAACACGTATTTCAATCAAATTTTTGATACTCACCGCAACCTGGGCGCTAAAATTACCGAAATTTGTGATGAAATGTTGCAAAAAGCCGCAGTTGCCAACAACGAAATCGAAAGATTCATCGTCTGCACCGGGCCCGGCAGCCTCACCGGCCTTCGGGTTGCCAACAGTTTTTTGCGCACTCTGGCTTTTTTATCCGAACGTCCGCTGGCCGGCATCGATCTTTTTACCTGGACAGCCGCGACTCTCAAAGCCGATGGTAAACGAGGCAAGGTTTGTCTGATGGCCCCGACTCTAATCGACAAAGCCTTTGCCGTCGAGGTCGATCTAAATACTGACCTGGCGTTATATCAGCCCGAACCGAAATTGCTCGAAAACCGTCTGCCTCATTCAGAAATGCCGACATTTGGCATTCGCTGGCAAAACGCGGGAATAGAGAAAGTGACACCAACCCCTGAGGCGTTACACCATCTTATAGAGACGCAAAAGGCCAATTCACCGGATTTTTCCGAGCTATTGAAAATTCTGCCGCTGTACATCATACCTTCGCAGGCAGAGCGCAAACTGGAGGAAAAGAAATGTTGACGCTGGGCATAGAATCATCATGCGACGACACATCGATCGCCGTGGTCGAAAACGGCACCCGCGTGCTGACCAGCCTGGTTTCATCGCAGATTGAAATTCACCGTCGTTTTGGCGGCGTCGTCCCAGAAATTGCTTCGCGAAAGCATCTCGAAGCCATTTTACCCCTGTTGCGCGACACTCTTGAACAGGCTGGAGTCAAGATCAGTGAAATTGGCCAGGTCGCCGTTACCGCTGGGCCTGGGCTACTCGGCCCCCTTCTTACAGGCCTTAGTTGTGCCAAAGCCATTGCCTGGCAGCAACAGATTCCGCTTATTCCAGTGAACCACATCGAAGCACATCTTACCGCATCGTTTCTTGCCAATCAGCGCTTTCCCGAATACCCATTTCTCGGCCTCATCGTTTCGGGCGGTCATTCAAATCTTGTTCTTGCCAGTGGTCCGCGCCAGTTCGAAACTCTTGGTTACACGGTCGATGATGCCCCGGGTGAACTTTTCGACAAGGTAGCACGCCATCTCAATCTCGGCTATCCTGGCGGGCCGGTCATTCAAAAAACCGGCGAAGGTGCAGACCCGCACAAATACGAACTACCCCGGCCAATGGCCGGCAAAGGCTATCTTTTCAGTTTCAGCGGCCTGAAAACCGCTGTCGTCAGACTTGTGGAAAGTGAAGGCGATGCCCTCGACCTGCCGGCCCTCTGCGCCGCGCTGCAACTCGCCGTCGCCGACACATTCAGTCGCAAAGTCAAACTGGCTTTGCAGGAAACCAGGGTAAAACGCCTGGTTCTTGCCGGCGGCGTCGCCGCCAACAAACCATTACGCGAAGAGCTGGCACGGGTTGCCGACAAATTCAAATGCGAATTCCTGCTGCCGACAATTCATCTTTGCACTGATAATGCGGCCATGATCGCCGCGCATGGTTATCTTACCGCAGACTGCGCCCCTGAAAATTCCCTTCTGGTCAATGCTGTTGCCAACTGGGATATGGGCGCACCCTGCAGTTTCTGAGGTTTATTCATGACAACCGGAAAAATAAGGGTTTTACCCGAAGAAGTAATTTGCCGGATCGCCGCCGGAGAAGTAGTAGAGCGACCAGCATCGGTCGTGAAAGAGCTGATTGAAAACGCTATCGATGCTGATTCAACCCGCATCGATGTCGAAATCAAGGACGGCGGCCAGAAATTGATTGAAATTGCCGACAATGGTGAGGGCATGACCAGACAGGATGCGGTTCTGGCATTTACCCCACACGCAACCAGCAAAATTAGAGATGACGCCGATCTTGAATCGGTAATCTCACTCGGCTTTCGTGGTGAAGCCCTGCCGACCATTGCTTCGGTTTCGCGGGTAACCCTGGTAACCCGCCACGACTCTGAAGAATCAGGCACCAGGCTGCAACTTGACGGCGGCAAGATCGCCAGCGTCGAATCCACATCTTTTCCGCGTGGCAGCCGAATTCAAATCAAGAATCTTTTTTATAATGTTCCCGCCCGCCGCAAATTTCTCAAGTCGGTTCAGGCAGAAATGGCGCAAATATCAGACGTAGTCTGCCATTACATGATGGGTTACCCCGAAATTGCCTTCAACTTCACCAAAAGCAACGTTAAAATAGCTGGCACCAGCGG
>CAZTHA010000250.1:0-6402 GCA_964613435.1 uncultured bacterium | reverse complement strand
AGATTTCCGCCGCCTGGGCAAGAACATCGTTGAAAAGATTGCGCCAGCGCAAAACAGGGTATTCCTTGTAACTCTGGGCAATTGCCGTGGCCTGATCGGGTTTTTCCTCATAGAAGGCCAGGAAAGCCTTCATATAATCATACTGCAGTTTAGACCCGAGACTCCTGGGTTCGACCTTGGCGAAGGTCTGCAGGGCTTCCTCGATTCGATCCTGCAGCAACAGATAATAGGTTACCGCCATAAGGTCGTGATCGTCGAGTTTGGCATGGTAACGCAGGTCGTTGAGCAGAGCCTTGTACTGATCGGCAAACTGCTGATTGAGGATTTCGCGTTTTTTGCCGAGGGGGTAAACCCTGGCATTTACCAGCGGCCAGTATTCGCGATGCTGGTAGGTGTGCCGTGACACGGGCTCGACTTCGAGAATCGGGCTCGAAAAGCTGCTTCCGCATTGATAGGTCAGTGCCGAGTGGGCCAGAAATTCTTTCAGAGCATCATTGCGCTGGTGGAACAGGCTGTAGGACCAGGTCAGGTCATGGTAAACCCGGCGGTTTTTCAGCAATTCATAGACGGCGGTGAAGAAGTCGCGATTTTTAAGGCGAAAGGCCATCAGGCTCAGATCGAGGCGGTCGATATTGTTGTGTTCGAGATAGTCGAGAACTTCTTCATTCTGGCCATATTCTGCGATATAGGGCCAGGAGGTTTTATCGAAGCTGGTAAGCTCATCGACAACCTTGAATACGAATGGTTTGCCGGCGGCGATCATGGTTTCTTCTTCGGAAACATGAACCGGGTAGTGGGCAAAAGTTCCGGGAGCCGGGAAATAGAAGTAATACTCGTGGGTTTTGGTGGTGAAGGGGTCGAGCTGAAAGTTCAGGCTGCGGGTATAGAAGCCGTTGAGTACCGGCAGTGCGCCATTAGGTATCTGCAGCAGTACGTCGACGTTTTTGCGCGAAGAAGTCGGATTGGTCATGACGATCTGGCAGCCGTAAACCCTGCGGGTAAGGAATTCTTCGGTAACGAACTTGTCGAAACGTTCGTTTTTATCATAGAAGTAGCGGTCGTCATGGGCAAAGAAATTCTGACCAACCAGAATGCTCTGGGTTTTGGCAATCTCTTTTACCGGTTTGATTTCGCGGTGAAAAACCACGAGGTTGCTGGCGGCGGCAAGGGACATTTTTGCCTTGTCGAAGCTGGTTTCATGTTTTTCTGAAGTAAATGGCAGGTCAAGAACGGCCAGGGCCAGCATCATTTCAGTGAAATTGCGTGAAGCCATGGCCAGATTCTTCGAAACGAAAGGTTTCGCAGTTTCTCTGGCGGCATAATCCTTCCAGAATTCGTTGACGGTAATCAGGCCGGCGACCTGTTGCTCGATCGGCAGCTTGTAATAATTGTTTTCGACCCATTCTTCGGTTTTGTCGAGTTGCCTGAAGAATTGCCTGACTTCATCACGTCGACCGGCGGCAATTTCGAGAGACGCGCCGTCGTATTCTTCGTCGGCGCTTTCCATGGCCAGGTCGTCGCTGGCGAATGATTCTTCTTTCATCATCATTTTGGCGCTTCGGGCTTTTGGAGCTCGCGGTGCTGAAACCGAGGGCATGATTGCCCGGGCAATCGCCTGGGGTGCCGGCATTGGCTCAGCCGGCGGATCGGCCATCGCCTCTTCAAGACCAGCACCGAAGCCGAGTCGGTCGTCAGTTTCGAGGGCGCTGCCCTTTACTGCGGTTTTGAACAGATGATTGAAATGTTCGATATCTTTCGGTAACAGATCGAAAAGATCTTCGACGTGGCGCCGGGTTCGTGCCTGTTCCTTGTCAACTTTGGTTGCGAGCAGAATCTTTTCAACGATGTTGAGCCGGTGATAGGCCCAGGGTTCCAGGTAAAGTTCAAGGTTTTCATCGATCAGCCAGTGATCCATGAAGGTCTTGTCGTGTTTGTTGACCAGATAGGGCTTGATTACCTTTTCAAAGAAAGGCTGATCTTTTTTGTAAATGAAGAAGCTCAGTTCATGGCAGGCGAACTTGCTGTAAAGCTCGAGTTTCTTGGCTTCGTCGAGCTTGTTCCAGCCGGTGATGAAACTGAATTCGGCCAGTTTCGGGTCGGGGTTTAGAGCACTGAACAGGCGATAGACCGTGGCGATCGAATCGTAAACTTCGATTTTGGCGGTGGTTATATCTTCGATGCTGAATTTCTGTTTGTCGGTTACCACCGAGATGTTTTTCTGCTCGGAGAAATTTTTCTCCGGGTTCAGCCCACGGCGCATTGCCAGATCGACGGGTTCGATCGGAGCTGCGTCGAGTGAAAAGCTGGTGTAAACGCTGTCGTTATTGTCAGTAGCCAGAACGTGGAAGTGCTGGGCATTGTTGAATTCTTTGCGTTCGAGATAGATGCAGCCGTCTTTGTCGGCTCTAAGATTGGTTGCCTGAACCGAACCAGTCGGCAGGAAATCGAGATCGATGAAACTGCTGTTTCCGGCATAGCCCTGCCTTTTAGGTGCTGCGCTGCCTTTTTTCATGCGTTTCGCCCGCTCGAGTTCTCTTTCTCTGCGCCAGGCATCGCCGCCGGCGGCGTCTTTGCGGCTGGTGTCGGTTTTGCGCAAGCTCCAGGGGTTGAGGAGCAGGCCAGGGCGTTTGAGCATGTTTCCGGCAAAGATTTTGGCGTATTTGCGTTCAAGAATGTATTTGTATTCATCGCCGATGTTGCGGCCGGAAAGATACTTCGACTCAGGGGCGATCAGGCGCAGCATTTCGCCTTCGTTGCTCTGCAGGCCGCATAGCTGGCCAAACAAAGAAAAATCGGGGATGAAATTGGTGGCGATAATCTGAACCCGGGTGGCTTTGGTTGAATTGGCAAGTTTGATTTTGATGCGGCCGTCGGCCATGCTGCCGGTTTCGGTAATCTGCAGAGGTTTGCCCCCGGTCATTTCAAGGATTCGGTTTTCTGAAACGGCATAGCCGGCGATTTTTTTGCCCTGGGTGATTTTAATGGCAATGGCCTGCTCCGGTTCGTTAACGAAGATTTCGTAGTCGCCGGCTTCGAGTTTTTCGAGCTCGATCAGGCCGGGTGTCAGGCGCATTTTTTCGGAAAGGTCGCGATAATAACTGCCATTGCGCACTTCAAAAAGGCAGGCAATGTCGGCGACGTTGTTGTCTTCATTGGCAAAATAGGGGATCTGGATTTTTTCGCCGGCATTGGCGGTTATCAGTTCGGGCCAGCTGTAGGCCGGCTGAACTGGCCGAAGCATGGTGTCGGCACATTCGTTGGCGGCGAGCTTGACCCATTCGATATCCTTAAGTTCGCCAAGTTCGACCAGACCATTTTTGGCGGTCTGCAGGCTTGTATGAAGAGAACGGGTAAAGTAGCGGTTCTTGATTTCCAGTTTGATCGGTCGGTCGGCCACCGGTTCGCCGCTGAGGCCAAAAACCATAGCCTGGTAAATCCCGCCGGCAAGTCGGGTGAATATGGCTTCAGTTTTTTCGGTTGCGGCAATGGCGTTGACGTTGAAGCTTTGGTTGCTGCTAAGCTCATCCTTGCGGTTATTGCTGAGGTTTTCGACTTTGCCTTTGAGAGTGAAGGTCAGGTTGACCAGCTTTTCAGGAACGGTGAATTCGAAGGTAGATTCTTTGTCGTTGAAAAGCTCTATTCCAGGGACTTCTTTTACGGCGGCGACGTTTTCAGCGTCAGTAGTGCCGATAATCAGAGTTGCTTCTTTGAGCAGGCCGATATCGGCGGCGGAATCGTTGATGCGCAGTTGCGGGCGAACGGTGACGCTGGCTTTTTTCCCTTCGATGAGGGCTTCGCGGTCGACGTAAAAGCCGCAATGCAGCTGGTAATTCTCGCCAAGGTGGTCGAATTTCTGCAGCGCGGCGAAATCGCCTTGCCTGATGATCATGGTTTTAGAGCCCTGATTGGTGCTGAAGGGTATGAGCAGATGGCCATCTTTATCGGACTCGTATTCACGGCCGTCCATCCAGATTTTTGCGTCTTTTACCTGTTGGGCCGATTCGTTGAAGACGGTAAGTAACTGGCCGGCCGAGGTGGTTCTGGCCATGTAGCTGAGCCCGCCCTTGCGAACGAGGGCGCGGCTGCTGATGCCGCTGCCGATAAGCTCGATGACGAAGACGCCTCTCGCCGGAAGATCTTTGAAGCTGAATCTTTCGTGATGGCGTCGGTGCTCGGGATGTTCGTAGGATATGGTCTGCTCGTAATTGGCGACCAGGCCGTCGAGATCGATGTCGGTGGTTATTTCGCTCAGGTTTTCCCGGTAGAAGTTGATGGTGTTGACCTGGTAGACTTTAACGATGAGCTTTTTGATCGCTTTGATTCTGGTGCTGACCTCGACGACTTCTTCGGGTTTGAAAGTGGTCTTGCAATCAGGTAAAAATTCGAGTTCGATTTTTTCCTTGAGCTGATTGACTGATTGTGGATCGAGCATTGAATACCATTTTTCCATGTCGCCGATGCCGTAGAGAATTTTCGTTTCGGCGAAAAGACGGTTGAGATAGTTGGAGTCAATGTATTCATAATATTCTTCGGGGTTTGCTTCATCCTGGAAGATTTTGCTGAAATAGTCCCGAATCAGCTCTTCATCATTGTTAATCGCGCGCATCAGAGTGTGGGGCTGGAAATTCGCACCCAGATCTGCGAGGTAGCGTGCATTGTCGCGATCTTTGTAATATTTGCTGTTCATATAGTTGGTGCGTCGCGGCAATTTCAAATATTCATTGAAAAGGGTGCGGTTGTAGCGGCCAACCTTGCGGTCGAAATCGAGAAGATGATAGGTCAGGTGGGCTTTGAGCGAGTTGAATGCAGGCGCAAGTTGCCGCGCAAACAGCCACATTTCATGAACGCAGCGGCGCATTGCTTCCTGATCGTTGATCAGGTTTTCATCTTCCGATGGGCGCAGCTTTTTCAGATATGCCATTACGAAGTTGGTCTGGTTGATCAGCTCTGGCATCATTTGCAGGCATTCATCCAGCTGGGCGCGGGTCAGGCGGCTGTGAATCGGCAGTGAACCGAAGCCGCCGCTGTATTCGTGGCGCAGATCGGCGATGATTAGCCTGACGAGATTTTTGCCAACCGGTCGCTGCAGCTGTTGCAGCAGGTGACGTCGGCGGTCGGCATTTATGTTATCATCGAGCAGCAGAGGCAGGGCTCGCTGCTCAAAGCCGCTAAGGTCACGGTAGTCCCTGAACGCCATTTCCGAAAAATTTTCAAAGCTGATGAGGTTCTGGGCCAGCTTGTTGGGCAGGCTGGTTTTTTGCTTTTCCTGGCGCTTCTGGTGGTTGAACGCCAGCCCGAGCTTCTGCCTGATATGCTCGATGGTTTTGTCCGGGTGCCGCTGATAATTGAGCAGCATCAGGCGGTTCTGTATTTCCTGGGCACGGGTCGAATAGCTGTAGCGCTTGATCCATTGTTTAAGAATTTCGTCGACCTTTTGCAGATCGCCTTTTTGTTCAAAATAAAGACAGGAATAAAAATAATAATCCTCAGTGCCGGGTATGAGCTCTTTAAGTGCTTCAGCCCGGTCTTCCGCCAGGGCGAAAGTTTCTTCAAAACCGATTTGTGCTGCATCCATGCGCAGGCCTCCAAGTAAACAAAGAATGACTGCCAGAACGACGATGAGTTTCATGCTCTCCTCCAGGTTTTTGCGTTTTTAATAATATTTCTAACGCATTACCGTTCTCTCAGATTTAAAAATTCCACAACTATTTTCACAGATTCGCCAACTTTTTGCAATCGAGGTTTTTCAGGGCATAATACTGCGGTAATATTGGAAAATGTAGAGGGCGGCTTCGCTGCCGAAGCAGATTAGATAAATGATCCCCATGGAAATGATGAGAAAGAATTCAATGCTTTTTCTGGGTAGTCGCAGGTTTGACAAGTCGGCAAGGAATTGCTCATTCAAATAATCGATTAAGGCGGGGATGACTCGATAGGCCCATTCAGGGCGCAAAAGCAAAAGCCACAGCGCCTGAAAGACTGTGAGGGCGGTCCAGGGCAGATATAATGCCGGCTGGAAAAACATGCTGGTAAAGACCAGAATATTTAGCATTGTTAACATGATAAAGACGATGAAACCACCATAAGAGCGCAATTTTTCAGGCAAAGATGGCTGGTCGAGCAGCCTCTTTTTTTCTTCGATTCTTGTGGCGATAGGTCTGGCTTTGACGTAGCAGCCCGCAAAGACATCAACTATCAGTCCATACTGTATCAGCGAGAACACCTGAAGATTTTCTTTCCAGCGGATCTGTATTCTTTTCGTTTCAAGGAATGCCATGGAAAAATCATTACCAAGTGCCAGCCGCGGCAGAGCGGTGCTTTTTTCCGACAGCACCTGTGCAACTTTTTGGCGAAAGAACTTCATGCAGCGAACCAATTCTACAAAATCTGCCCAACTCAGGG
>CAZTHA010000249.1:0-6426 GCA_964613435.1 uncultured bacterium | reverse complement strand
TCGCATCGAAGATCCATTCAAATTTATGTTTAAAATAAATGATCCGCGCACTACGATCAGAGATGTCAGCGAAGCCGTCACCAGAAAAATCGTCGGGGACTCTGACGTAACCTCTGTTTTGACGACCGATCGCGCCATGCTTGCTAATGAAATACATAAAGAAATGCAGCGAATTTTCACCTCTTACGACATTGGCGTAAATGTGGTCACGGTTAAGTTTCAGGACGTCAATCCCCCAGAAAGCGTAAAAGCGGCATTCAATGGCGTTAACGAAGCAGAACAGCAAAAAGAAAGCCTCATTCAACAGGCCAGCGAAAACTACAACCGTGAGGTGCCCAAAGCAAGAGGGGAAGCAAAAAAAATGATTCAGGAGGCCGAGGGTTACGCCCTTGAGAGAGTCAACCGCGCTGAAGGCGATGCAAGAAAGTTTCTCGCCCTGCTCAATGAATATAAGGCCTATCCGGAGGTCACCCGAAAAAGAATGTATCTCGAAACAATCGAAAAAGTTCTTCCAAGAAGTGCTGACATCTGGGTCGTTGAAAAAAATTCTCAGCAACCTTTGCCGATTCTACCCCTCCAGTCACTGAATGGAGGTGCCAAATGAAAAAGATCATTCTGATAATCGTTGCCGTGCTGGTCATCGCAGTAGCAAGCCAGGGATTCTTCGTTGTTAACGAAGGTGAGCAGGCAATTGTAACCAGATTCGGCAAACCCGTCGGTGACACCAGATACGCCGGTCTCAATTTCCGCCTGCCTTTTATCGAAGATGTACACTACTTTGAACAGCGCATTCTCAAATGGGATGGTGATCCCAATGAAATAACCACCAAGGAAAAAAAGTTCATCTGGGTTGACGCTACTGCCCGCTGGCGCATCGTCGATCCGCTCAAATTCATGAAAACCGTAGCGACCATAACCGGCGCACACAGCCGACTTGACGACATCATCGATTCGGTAGTCAGAGATGCAGTCTCGGGTAACTATCTTGTCGACCTGGTTCGCGGTTCCGGTTTCAAAGCTTCTGCCGAAGAAACCCCAATAAATGACAGCAGTCGCAAATCACGAGAAGAGATTCTCGCCGACATTCTTGCCCAGGCAAAGCGCAGCACCCCGGACTACGGCATCGATTTGATCGATGTGCAAATCAAACGGCTGAACTACATAGAAAAGGTTCGCGAGCGCGTTTACGAAAGAATGACCTCTGAGCGCAACAAGGTTGCCGCCGAATACCGTTCAGAAGGTGAAGGCACCAAAGCCGAAATTCTCGGAAAAATGGAAAAGGAATTGAAAAGAATCAGATCTGAAGCATACCGAACCTCAATCGAAATTAAAGGGGAAGCCGATGCAAAAGCAGCCAGAATCTATGCCGAAGCGTTCAACAAAGATCCTGAATTTTACTCTTTTTATCGATCTCTTGAAAGCATCGACAAGACTATCGGCGAAAACAGCAAACTCGTCATTTCTGCAGATTCCGAGCTTTACCGGTATCTGATCAACTCTTCCGACCAGGGCCAATAAAAAAGGCCTCAGATTTCGTATTCGATTATTTCTTCAAGCCTTCGGCAAAGGATCTTCTCAGAGACTTTGCCGGGGCTGAAAAGCCTTTTGAGGACTTCATAAGCCTTTCTTGCTTTTGCGTGACTTCCACAGGTAAAAATATCGATCTGCACCGAAAAGTGTTCAGGCCAGCTATGCAAGGTTATATGCGATTCTGTCAGCAATGCAGCAGCCGTATAACCGCAGGGCGTGAACTGATGATGTCTGATCAGAACACAGTTTAGTCCTGATTCCGCGACAGCTTCAGCAAGCAAACGCTCACCGGTAACTCCAGTTTCAAGCAGTTCGATCGGGCAATCAGAGAAATCAGCGATAATATGAATTGATTCAGGCATGATACTTCCATTTACAGGGCCCATTTATCCCAGCCCTCTTCATAATAGTTCTTTATGATGTGAGTATCAATACTGTTAATTTCTGTTTCAACATGATCCATATCCTCGGGGAAAGTCCCCATCGTTTGCAGATACTCATTCGAAACGAATTGCGCTGGCACGGTTATTTTGATCTTCTCCCAATCAATTGGCGCATTGGAAGCCATTACAAAGCCCCATTCCCCAAATGAAGGAACATAGGTGTGATATGCCCGCGCATCGAGAGTTTGCGTCGATGAGGCCGTGTCATTAGCATACAATGGGTTTTCCGTCGCGAGAAACGTGTTATAAATACACCAGAAGGCCTTATGCGAATAGAGCGGTGAAGTTGACTGGGTGACAATGATACCGCCACGACTGAGCTTTCGACTGATCAAACGATAAAATGTCCTCGAATAGAGGCGGCTAAGCGTGAGGTTGTCCGGATCAGGCAAATCGATGATGATTACGTCATAAAAGTTATCATCCGACTCGAGTTGCTTCCAGGCGTCGGCATTGATGATTCGAGTGCGGGAATCGCGCATAGAATCTTTGTTCAAAGTGCGCATTAATTGATTATCTCTGGCAAAATTTGTAATGGCCGGGTCGATATCGACAATCGTCAGGCTTTTAACTGAAGTAAATTTGTAAACTTCTCTTGCAGCAAGGCCATCGCCGCCGCCGATGATCAAAATGTTTTCGGCCCGGTGCGCAGCCGACATTGCCGGAAGAACCAGAGCCTCGTGATAGCGGTATTCATCCTGAGAACTGAATTGAATACTACCGTTGATGAACATGCGAATATCGGCCCGGGTTCGGGTAACCACGACTCGTTGATAGGGAGTTTGCGCGCTGTAAATTATTTCATCCCGATACAGACTGTCTTCAGCCAGAGTGCTTATTCTATCAGCGTAAACAAGACAGGTTCCCAGAAGCAAAAGCGCAGAAACACTTAGAATGACCAGATTACGCCGCTCGCAAACCTTTTCTTTGAAAACAAAAATCGCCCCGGCGCCAACCGCGACATTCATCGTACCAAAGAGCAGACTGGTTCTTATCAAACCAAGCTGTGGAACCAGAATCAATGGGAAAAGCAAAGATGCGAACAAAGCACCGATATAATCGGCAGTCAAAACATTTGAAAACAAGATTTTCAATTCTGAATGTTCTTTGAGGATTCGCAATATGATCGGGATTTCAAGTCCGATCAAAGTTCCCACTGAGATAGAAATCATGAACAGGAAAGGCGAGTAGTTTTCCAGATGTGAAAAAGCAAAAAACAGAATGACCGAGCTCATGCCACCGAAAACTCCGGTCAGAACCTCCACCAGAATGAACCAATCATGAAGTTTTCGATTGATGAACCTTGACAAGAAAGAGCCAAGGCCCATTGAAGTCATGAATAAGCCGATGACCAAAGAAAACTGATAGACCGAATCACCGACCAGATAACTGGAAATTGTGCCGGCCAACAATTCATAGACCAGGCCGCAAACTGCAATGATGAATACTGAAGATAAAAGGTATATCTGCAAGCTATTGGTGCCTTTCAGGAAAAAATCTGCAAATACAGATCACTCGGTTTTTGAAACAGCCCCGGCTTGCCGGGGCATACCGAAATTTCCCATAAAACCGCTTTGAACAAGATAACGACCAGCGAAAATCAACGGCAATTATGCCCTGATCCAGATGGCAAAAGTTATTTAAATCCTGCTATCAGACAGGACTTTTTTACTTAGTGCATCGCAGAAGCGATGATTATCGACAGCCCAATCATTACCGCGCCAATGATAATTCCCAGTGAGGTATTCTGGTCTATCTCAATTTCTTTTCTGACTGAAAAGGGAGAAATCTTGCAAATTAACCAGAAGGCGATCATATAAATCACCAGTCCGATTACTGAATAAGCAATGGTAGAAAGGATCGGACCAGCAGACAATTCGGCAACTTTTTCCATAAAATCAAACTCCAGACTTAACTAAAATTTTTAATCGGCTGAATGAAATTCAGCTTACTTCCCATGCATGAACCCGCGATGACCAGTGCCACCACGCACATAAACACTACGCTCACGAATATTCTTGGTCTTGTTGACCTTCGGAGTGGTGCTGAAACCCTCTGGCGTCATGTAATCTGTAGCAATTGCAAACACCGTCATCGCTGAAAAAATGCCCGCAAAAATCAAGGTAAGTTTATTCATCAGTCATCATCCTCATCGTCTCCATCTGCCCAGCGTTGCGTTTCAAATGTCCACTTTCTGAAGACATAAGGAGCACCGATCAGCAGACACAGGAAGAACCAGGACAGTGTATAATGCCCCTGCCTGACTCCTTCGCGAATTTCAACAGTTGTATTTGAAAGGCTGAAATTGGGAGCCGGATTTTCACCGGTTCCACCTTCGCCATCCATCGCCAGCTTGAATTCTCCGGTTTCGGGAATTTTAAAAAACGCCGTCACCTCAGTAGAACCTTCAGACCAGTATTCGCCACCTTCATAGCCGTCATAGAATGAAAGGGCAGCCGGCAGATCGAAATACTTGGTCGTTTCATCCTTGTTAACCACACGGACATCATAATATGACCATGAATTCTTCAACGAGGGTGTAAAAACACGAATGCCATAGAGCTTGTCAGGATTGGCGACCTTGAATTCTTTTGAAACATCGCCTTCCTTGAAAACCTTTGAATTGAATTTCTGAGAAAAAACCAGCGAACCATTGCTTGAAATCATAAAATACATGACCAGGGCAATTACACCGGCTGCAACCGCGCCGATCGAAAAACTTTCAAACCAAGGCGATACGGCAAAAGGCTGGCAGGAAAAAACGCCTGTCGGCTCAAAACTGTTGATCTTGAAAGATTCGTTTATCTCTGTATAGGGGATATACTCACCCCAGAAATACTCCTGCTCGGAACCGCGCATTTCAATACAATACATGAATGGCGGGCAAATAGCATCGACATAGCGCACCCGCTCTTTGGCCCGGGCCTGCCAGGTGAGCTCTCCTTCAACATAGCTTATCGATGCACCCGAGCTTTCAAAAACCTTGAATGTCTTGTCTCTTACTTTGAACGCCGACTTCCGCGGCATCGTCATCTCAACCGGTGAATCCGGCAGATCTTTTACCTCGTGCAGCATTACCCAATGACCATCTTCAAAAACAAGGTAAACGTAACCATGGGTCGGCGAAAAAAGCAGATACTCAAGCCAACGGTAGACCTCACCATCTTCACGCTGTTCCATCTGTAGAACGCCGATTACCGTAAACAAAACCCCTTTAAGCTTGCCCTGAGCTCCTATTTTCAAGGGCATGAACGGACGTTTCTGATTTAAAAACTGATGTAAAACCTTGAATTGGTCTTTGGTATCAAGACATGAGCCGCAATACTGGCAGATGATCGACTTGACATTGTGACCACCATGAATCTCGATCGAACCGCCGCATTGAGTACATTTAATCGCGTTCAGAGCCGGCTTTGCCACTGCTGCACTCATCGTCACACCTCAACAATCTCGAAAGGGTCGACCCAAACACCTTTGTAACAATCAATCCCGCTGTCCTGATACTCGATGGTGAAAGCAGTTCGCTTGGGTCCGAGCAGATCGATGTAATTGTAAGTTTCATTGGGAACAATTTTGAAGGGCAACTCGCCCTGAGCGCCGATCATGGTGCAGCTGTTTTTTTCTACAACTGTCATACGAATCCTGTTGATCAGCAAAGCTCCCCCAACCTGTATTTCATCGAATCCGGGAACGGCAAGACCTTTTTGCACAAGACTTTCAATGGCGATGTCGCCTTCATCAACCGACACCCAGCTCTCTTTGCCGCTATCACTTCTGACGAACCATTCATCCCAGAAGCCGTCGCCATAGTCATAACGAACCCTGCCAACCGGAGTAAATCGCCAATCCTGGTATTTGTAGGTTTTGTACATCTCAAAAATGCTGGGAATGTCAGTCAAAACGGCAGACTTGCCAACGTCTTCCATTCTGCCGTTGTTGAGCAGATGTGTGGAATTGCAGGCCGGACAAACTACCATCTGCGGCGACCTGGTTACCTGATTGATGATATTACCGCAGGAAGGACAGGTTAAACTCAGTGCCATCCATTTTTCTCCCAAAAAATTGTTTCAGTTCAATACTATAATCTTTTGCCGCCTAAAGTCCAGCAACTCTAAATCATGCTTAAACAGGCTAGAATCTTGATTCATTGGCCCAAACACGATCATATTGAATGAAAATTCTGCAAAAATTCTTTAACCTGGGCTTCCGACATCCTCTGATTGCTTTCCAGGTAACCCTTTCTTTCGAGCTTACCAAGGAAATAGGCAACCATCTTTTTCCACCAGGGCCAGTCATGGTTAACATCATGACCCCATAAGTCCAGCAATACCGGAATACCATTTTTATGCAGATTATCGCACATAAGCGATGCTTCGCCTACCCACTCTTCCCAGGCTCCCTGCCCTATAACTGGTATTCCCAGAACCACGGGTCTATCCTTGCCGACGCATAC
>CAZTHA010000248.1:0-6438 GCA_964613435.1 uncultured bacterium | reverse complement strand
TACCCAGAAACTTACCAATGCCTGGTCAGCCATGGATTACGGCAACTGGAGCGGCGCGATTCTTTACTTCGATAGCATACTGGGCGATAATAACGCCACAACCGAACAGCGCCAGCAGGCTTATAACGGTCGCGGCTGGGCCAAAGTCAAAAACTATGACACCATGTCGGGTATGTCTGATTTCATGCAGGCTGGGAGTCTGCCGGAATCACTGCTTGGTTACGCCATGGGTCTGGTTCAGCAAAGCACAACCTCATCGGTCAGTCAGGCCGTCGATATTTTTGAGCAGATTGGCCTGGGTGATCCGAGCTATCTGCTGACCCTCGAACATTCTTCAATAGGAATAAGTTCGGCAGAGGCTCACGCCATGACCGCATACGCATATTTCTGGCGCGGCAATGCCGGCGATGACGATAAAGCCAGAGCGCAGATTCTGGCAGCCCGAAGCGCCGACAGCTCATCGACCTCTTCGGTTGCCCAGATTTACAATACTTTGAAAAAAGCCGGCCTGACCGGCATATAGCGAAATATCCCATTGATTGGGAGTTAAGGGAAAAGCCGGGGTGCGTTTAAGCGCCCCGGCCTTTTTTTATTGTTTTTTTTCTACAGGTTTCTCTACGAAGTGCCGATTAACTAACTGAATAGTCGAAAACTATCAGTTCCACTACCGCGGAGGAACCATTTACATGGCGATCAAAAAGGCAGACAGAAAATTTCAAAACAGGGTATTCAGAAGCATATTGATACTATATCTGCTTCTGGGTACTATCACATCAGGTTGGGCACTCGTATCCAACCAGGTAGCCGTATTGTCATCAGACTTGAACGGCGACGGCATTGCCGGGATTGGTGATACGATCACATTCAGTTGTCGATCGACCACTACCGACACCAGCCAGTATCCGTTCGTCAACCTCAGCCAGTTCGGAAACCCCTATTTTCCTCTGCCTAATATCGCCGGTAACTTCTACTCCGCATTTTTGACCGTTTCGCCCGGTAACGTGGAAAACAACACCGCCCAATCATTCCAATTCTCTGACGAAGATGGTGTCAGAGTTGGCGGCAGCTTACTGATAGACAATCGCAGACCTTTTTCACAATATGGTCCGAGTGTGACCGGTGGATCAGGCACCAGCAGCTACTTTAAAATTGGTGACAACATTCAGATCGATATCACCATGAACAGCTCGCTCGATGGCGACATTCCCAGAGCTAACCTTACCAGTATCGGCCTGGGTGCAAGCCACATTTTTTCCCGCGTCGGCGGTCCGGATTCAGCTCCGGTATACCAGCTCTCGCTGACCTTTCCCAACAATCGTGAAGGAACCGCCACACCATTGACCGTATCGGCCACAGATGATGCCGGCAACACCCGTCAGTGGGATCTTTCAGTTAACTACGACACAATCGAACCTGAAATTCAATCTGTAACTGCCGTAAACATGACCACCGGTAAATCCTGGGTTACCTCAGGCGACACAATCAGAATTCAGGCTGTAATCGACAAATACGACTATGACAAAGTAGTCGTCACCCATCCAATACTTTTCCCGGCCGGTATCACCATGATCCGCACTGCTGGAACAGTCGGTTCGGAAGCTACTTTTCAGTATGACTATTATCTGGCCGATGTTCCTGATGTTCAGAGCAACTTCATCACCTTTGAAGTTAGAGCCACTGACGATGTCGGCAACGAAAGTTCGCCGAGAAACTCTAACCCTCTTGCTCTTGATAATATGCCGCCCGAATTCGCCCTGCCCTTCGGCGTAGAAATGATTGAAAAAGGCGGCATTCCCAACGATAACATCGCTATCATCGGCGACCAGCTGCACTTCTACGGCAACCTTTCCAGTCTGATGAACGACGTGGTTATAACCGTTGACTTAAGCGGCATCGGGGGCATTCCCAATCAGATCATCCCGTTCAATAACAGCGCAACCACAACTTTTGAGCTGTATTATGACATTCATCAGTTCACTTCAGAAAATACCACCCCGAGAGCCTTTACGGTTACCGCCAAAGACACTGCCGGGAACGAGATCAGCCAGGTTGTTCTGCCCATTCTCTATGTTGACAACTATCCCCCCAGTCTCAGCGCCGGACAGACCCAAAACGTTTCCAGACCCGGAAAAACCGTTAAATATGGCGACCAGCTGGCAATTCAAGCCACCCTGGCTAACATCGACGGTGGCAGCATCTGGACCAATTTCGAAAGAATTGGTGGCACTGCCAGCAGCACCCTGTCACCCTATTCAGGAACAATCTATCGACTCGATCACACGGTTGGCGACCCGACCGTCGGCACTTTCTACGACCAGAACGTTGCCTTCACCATTTATGCGGCGGATGATGCCGGTAATACTGTTTACACAGTCGCCAACACCATCAGCATCGATAACGAAATGCCCAAAATTCTCGGCAGTCGTTACACTTCATCGCCGGCCATTTCAGCCACTCACCCATATGTCAGAATCAACGACCGCCTAAGTTTCTTCGTGCAACTGGCAAGCGCAGCCGCTTCAGTTCACGATCAGGAAACGGTAAAAGTCTCACTGACCGAATTTGGTCAGACGACTCCGTTGAATATGGTTTATGACGGCGTCGGCACTTACACCGTAACTGTCGATGTTACCGACGGCGATCTCAATGATGACCATTACTTCACCTATCAGGCTGAAGATAATGCCGGCAACGCCGTTTCAAACACAATTTACGTTCACATTGATAACAAGAAGCCAGACGTTGGTCCGATGGCGATCAACTACATGACCGACCTGAACAAATCAGGAGTCGTGAATATTGGCGACCGCCTCGAAATCATCGTCCCGGTGACTGACCCAGATTCTGGAACCTGCACCATCGACCTTTCCTACGTCGGTGGCCCCAGCGGCTACATCATGAATTACGATCCGGTGTTGCTCAGATATTACCTGGTCCATGACTGCGCTGAAGCAGCCATGGAAAGCACCAGCTATGTTTTCAGGGCTATCGTTTCCGACAAAGCCGGCAATACGATGAATTCACTGTCGAGCACCTTCGAAGTCGATTGTCGCCCGCCGGTAATCATGTATGCGTCAGCAACCGTTCAGGAGCTTAAGGGCAAACCCGGCGTAGTCAACATCGGCGACAAAGTTATCATTACCGCCAAAGCTGACCTGACCCGCGTCGATGGCGGCACACCAATGGTCAACCTGACATCTCTCGGCGGCAATTCCGCTCAGGTTCTTTATGACGATGGTGCGCACAATGACAACCTCGCCAATGATGGCGTTTATGGTTATACGCATACAGTAATCGAAGGTTCGACCGATGGCGAAACCATTTCGCTCACCGTTGAACTGACCGACAACGCCGGCAACCGAGCTCTGGGTTCTACTGAAGCAATGTTCGTCGACAACAAACCTCTGACGGTAAACACCTGCACCGTAACTCAGGTTTACGACAACAATGGCAACACCATCGTTGACCTTGACGGTATCTACACCACCTATCCAAGCGTAGCAACCGACGTCGTCAGAATCGAAATCAACGTTTCTGGCAACGCAGGCGATATGGGCACTGCAACCGTTGATCTGACCAAACTCGGCATCAACGACACCGCCCGGCAGATTCCTTATACCTCAACCGCCGGCGGCTGGATAGCTACTGCCGACTATATGCCTATTCCAGGCTCTACCAACAATGAAGAAACCGCCTTCAACATCAAACTTACCGATGTCAACGGCAATGAAATCGTTCAGACGACTACAACCAAAGTCTTCATCGATAACAGTCCGCCCAAACTTGAAATTTACCCGATCGCATTCGTTGTCGACCAGGGCCGGCTCAACGAAGCCAATCTCAATGACGTTATTCAGATAAGACTCAGAGTCACCAATAACGACGACATTCTCCCGATGATCGATTTCACCAATCTTTATCTGGCGAACGGCCTGACACCTCCAGGACCGACCCTTTTCCCGCCGCCGGTTTTGGGCGAATATGTTTACGAATGGACCGTTCCCGAAGGACTCGGAACGGTTGGCTCGCTGACCATTCTCGCCTATGACGCCTCCGGCAACATGAAGTATGGCTATACCAATTCAATAAGATTCCTGTCGAAAACCCCGACTTTTGCATCTTATCCGCAATCAAGAGCCGATTTGAGCCTCGATGCAGTGCCAAGCTGGGAACAGAATCAGATCGCCAACCCCGGCGACGAAGTAACCCTGACCGTAGTCATGACTTCGCTTTACAGCGCCGACAACGCACCGCCGGCAACCGTATTGGCCGATATTCGCAGTATCACCAGCGCCTCTGCCGATGATGCCAACTCGGCATACTATGACGGTGACATGAAAACCTACTGGACTCCGTTGACCTACCAGCCGTTCCCGATCAGCGGAGCCGGGAACTATGTATATCGCGACACTTTCACCGTAAGTGCCGGAAACGTCGATACCCCGATAGCAAGCTTTGGCGTGCGGGTCCTGCATCCTGATGCAAGTTCGATCATTCTGGCTTCGACAACCATCACCTGTGACCCCGATTCACCATTCGGCGTCGATACAAAACTTCCTGACCCGCAAAACATCGTTCTTTCCGTTCTCGATGAAAATGAAGACAACATCGCTTCAAACAGCATCAATATCGATGACCTTCTTTATGTAAGAACCGAAATCAAAAAATTCGATGACCCGGGTTCAGCGACCTTCATTCTTTATCGCGCCGACAACGTCACCGAAGCCTTCCGAACTCCGATCTATAACCTGCCCGGCACCGAAATCTGGGAAGGGATGTTCAGAGTTGCTACGACCACCCTTACCGGCTGGCCGGCAATGAATGGCGAAACACCCAGATTCAGGGTCTATGCTTCTGACGATGCTCAGAACATTGTCAGCAGTGCCCTTAAACTGGCCACTTTCACCATCGACAACGATCCTCCGGTAATCACCGATTCGCACCTGCGCGTCGAAAATCGGAACCTGCAGAACTGGGCCGCAAACGTTGGTGATGGCTATAGACCAAGTGAAGGCGACCGGGTCGCCCCCGACGGAATCGTGGCCTCGGTAACCGTTACCAATACCGGCGATGTTACCGGCAACGGCATGGCATTCGTCGACTTCTCACAGATCGAAGCAACTTCAACATACAAACTGACGCAGATTCAGAATCCGCTCACCGTTTATTCACTGCCAATGGAACTGGCGACCAATACCTTCGACCTGGCCACCAGAACATTCAGAATCTACGTTCGCGACGGCGCCGGCAACTACACCTACGTCGAGCACGAACTCGCCGTCGATACGACTCGCCCACGCCTTGAATCAGCCAGCTATGACGGCCGCATTCTCACGATGAACTTCACCGAAAACATCGATCCGACGCTGTTCCAGACGAATCTCGACAAGGTTCGCATCGGTAGCAAAATGGATCACGATGATATTCAGATCCCCGGCGCTGCAAGAGCACTCGACCCGGTGAACGACACCATCTTCGAAACCTATCTAAGTGACCGGATTCAGGTCATGCTTTCTACCGGCACCAAAGCCATTGTCGCTGACTGGGGTGAAACCAACCTTTACATCTCGGTCGCTCACGACACGACCAATGGCGAAGCAATTGCCAATACCTATGATCCTATCGCCCTCGATGAATCAGGCAACTGGCTGCAACCTCTGCCCAGAACCCTTGCCAGCACCAGCGTAAATATTCCCACGGTTTACACAACCAGACCCAAGCTGGTTACCGGCTATTACAACGCTAATGTGCCTTCAGAATCCGATTACCTCTATGTCGATTTCGACAAGGATATGGACCCGAACTCGATAACTAACGACAGCCTACGCAACCTGGCAATCTGGAAAAACCGTGGCAATCCTTCCGACACCTACGCCAATCGCTACCGCTTCATAACCGCTGCTGCGCCCGATGCGGTATTCGACATGGATATCAGAAGGTTGAAAATTCTGCTCTCGCAGGAAGCCAAAGACTGGATCGCACTCAACTATGGCAGAACCGGTGCGCAATTCCACCTGCAGGTAAATGGAACCGAATACGAACCGCCTGATCCATTCGATCCCGATCCATTGATCAGAGACTTTGAAGGTAACCGAGTGATTCCTATTCACTACACCGTTGCAACTCCGGCAACTCTTATACCTCTCAACAGCCAATTCTCGATCGACGACGGCGCGATTTCTCTCGATCTCTCTGGAGCTCAGCCTCTGCTCAAGATCGAATTCCAGAAAGCACCGGTCCGACGAGCCAGACTCTTCCTTGATCCTTACAAGAACCTGGCCGAAACGATTGAACTCAGTCGTGACCTGCCGGTCGACCTGTCGAGAATCTATCTCTACGCTAAATCAGACCTGACCGATGGCTCGATTCCCTTGAATCAGACATTGGTCGATTACACCGCCTACAAAACTTACAACACCGACTATGCCTCGAATGTGG
>CAZTHA010000247.1:3274-6472 GCA_964613435.1 uncultured bacterium | reverse complement strand
ATTGACCGGGTTAGTAATCTTTACCTGCCAAACACCGTAGTCTGAGGAACTGGTGAGAGTGAAGTTATGGCTTAGAGTTCCGCTGGCATCTGCAGTAATGGGAGGATTGCTGTATGCAACCTGATTGCCATCCGGGTCATACCATCTGACCACAAACTCCTTGAAGGGTGCCATATTCTCGCCCTTGGCAAAAACATTCAAAGTGTCAGTTCCAAACGGACGATTGAAACTTGCCGAAGGATACAAAAACGAAGCATCTTTGTAGGTACTGACCTTTTCAGCTTGAATTGTCCAGGTTGCGGGCAAGATAGCACCGCTGGCAACGATTCCGGACAAGGTGGTTGAATCTCTACCATTAACCAGGGCATCTATGCCGGAAGTACCAGTAGCACTCAGGGGCGAAATGTCTACTGCGTAGATTCCTTGAGCGGTAAGGCCACCGTAAATTTCCAGTGGGAAAGCGGTTGTCGGCAAAACCGCATCATAAGTTCCGAGCGTAAAATACAGTGTCGATGAATCCCAGAAGGCTTTGGCTTCACCCAGATTGGTAACTTCAAGATAAACCGGAATTCCCGTTTGTCCGCGATAGACGGTTTCCGAAGCGACAATTTCGTCTAATGAAAGATTTGCGGGGCTTTGAATGGTCCAGGTATCTTTTATAACCGCGGAACTTGCCGAAACGACGGCACCACTGAAAGTACTCGTGCCGGTAGCGACTGCGTCGAGGATTTCCACTCCAGATGGGCTGCTTGCCAGAATATTGACACTTATGGTGGCCATGACGGTTTCACCGCCGTTAATTACCATACCGATATTGTTGGGCGGTAACAGTAACTGGTCATAATAGCCCAGAGCATAGGAAAAGGATGCGCCAGTGAGCGTTAATGGAGTTTCACCGGTATTGGTCAAAGTTATTGCCAAAGGAACGTTATTCTGGCCTTTGTTGACGAAATCGAAACTGGAATAGACCTGATCGATCACCAGATTTGGAGCGGAGCGTACCCACCAAACATGTGGAGTATCGGCGTCAGTGTCAGAAAAGGTCGATATGCCGTCTGTTCCAGTGGCAACAGCATTTACAGTAGCTGTTCCAGTAGGCGAATCTGGCCAAACATCTACAAGGAAAGTGGCCACGACGCTTCCACCGGCAGGCAAATTGAAAGGAATGCCGGGGACATCCAAACTAGTCGTATATGAGCCGAGATCGAATGAAAGGGTGGTCGTGGCAATTGTGATATCAGCATTATGCAGGCTTTTGTAGGTAACCTGAACCGGAATGCCTGTCTGACCCTGCGATACGCCCTGCGGAGTATCGGCAACCACAGTTTCGATTGAAAATCCGCGGCAAATGAACCTGATTTCATTTACGACCGGTAAAGCCCCGGCCGCCGAATTGCGTTGAAACAGGCAGCGGTGCTGAATATATCGTTCATTTGGCACGCTCATCGCCTGATTCCCGCTGGTGGTAGCGGTAGCGATGTGATTCCAGGAGCTCCAGCCGCCCATTTCTGGCAAAGGAGTCGGGCCGGTGCGAACAAAAAAGCCAATCTGGCCATTGGCACCAGCATTACAATCGTATTGCAATTCTTCCCAATAAGGCGTCGTAGTCGTTGAATCAAATACCATCGACTGAATTTCAGCAACTGAAACCATATTGCCGGGAGGCGCCCCTTCAATTGGACCGACGGTTACGAAACCTCTAAATGCATCCATGCTTTGAAAGAATGAAGTTGGCGTCTGCCCAATACCAATCTGAAGCGGGGTATTGTTTAAAAATCTCCTTGGGACCGAGCCATCGTTCGCTGAAATTCCTGCAGTATTGTGGATGTTTACAATAGGATTGGAAGAAGCCCCGCCAATAGTGGCACGAGGGCTGAGAAATTCGTAACGATGGGCGATGTCGCCCGTTTGGTAAAGAACGGTCTGAAAAATGTAAATATCGTCTTCAGAGCCAGATGGCAACCAGATATTACAACGCCATGTAAAAACTTCGCGATTGGGGCTGCCAAGACTATCTCTAAATGCCCCCGGGTTTTGTGGAAACCCTGGCATATCGTATTTTAGATCGGCCCAAAAAGGACAAATTATACCGCTAAGAAACCTTGTGTTTCGATCAAATTCACCATTAGCCCAACCACAATAGGCCCAGTCGTTGTTGTTAACCGTCTCGGAACCACCGATACTACCATAAAGCAGGCCATTGGCCCAGACTCGCCATTGCCGGTTGTTTGTACCATAGAAATAAAAATTTCCACCAAAAAGGTTGATCAGATTGCCTCTGGCATCGTCTCGCCAAGCGGTATAGTAGCCACCGCCATAAGCACCATTTTTATATTCAAACTCTTCGCCCCAATTCTCATTAAGATTGTTTTCAGGATAATCGGGCGGTGCCGAATCCTCAGTCCAACCAAAATTATAGGCAAGCGGCACGTTTTCAAGACCGGCAGGCAATAATCTTCTGGTATAGTACGGTGTCCAGGCTTCGACCGAAACCTGGTTGGTGTCCAAAGTCCAGCCGTAGTTGCCGGGCGGATCGCCGACCCCGTTATTTCCCCAGTGAGCCCAATATTCTGCGGTTTCATTGCGACGAAGATTTACCAGCATGGAGATTTGTGGAATAGCGACTGAGCTTCCAGGCAGATTGTAGCGGGGAATCTCATTACCCTTGCTGTCAGTGATTCTAATTTCGTTAACGTTGTTAGCTCTTTGGCCGGCAGGGACTGACCAGGTGACATAGCAGGGGGCGTTTATACGGTCAATAACTCCCGGTTCAGTAACGGTGATCTTACAGCGATATTGCCACAAGCCGCCAGAGCTGAAATTAGACGGACGAATCGAATTGGGATCGGTTGTAGTATCGATAAGATCGAGCACTCGTGCATTATTAAAATATGCTGCGGCAGAAGTATCGGTCAAAATTCTATGTTCGCGAACCGTAACTCCGTCACTGGTTGCCTGCTGCTGAACCTGACCGAAGCTGTCTTCAGCTCTTACTGTTACATAAACAGTTGTGCCACTAGCAAGGCTAACCCCTGTAAACACCAGATTATTGGCAAGTCCAAGATTCTGCCAGCCAACCAGATCACTGCCGCCGGGAGTAGTGCCAGCGCAGGCAAGATATCGCATCAACGGCGCAGCTGGGTTTACCCAGTTAGCTTCGATTCTATCTTTCAGCCAGGTTTCATCGATATCGCTATT
>CAZTHA010000247.1:0-3264 GCA_964613435.1 uncultured bacterium | reverse complement strand
CTATTGATGCCGTCTTTTATGAAAAAGGGGAAATACAGGGCCTCAGGAGAAGTTGGTGACTCGTCGCCGGCGGTATCGACATCAGAAACGGCATAGTATATTACTTCGGCAGTAGGAGGACTTGGATCGGTGTAAGTAGTCGTTCCTGCAGGAACGGTGTTAAGGAAAGTATAAGGTCCGCCACTGGTTAAACTGCGATATACTCTATAGTTTGCCAGGGTAACATTCTGCCCGGTACTGGCAGACCAATTTAGCTCGACCCCGCTTCCGGATGGAACGGCGGTAAGATTTCCAGGGCTGATGTTACAATAAATGTTGTCAACATAAGCTCCGGCTTGAGAACCTGCGCCTGTGGTACAATCGAAGTAAACCTGAACCCGATGTTGAGTTGAAGGCGCAAGCATTGCCATGCTGCTCCACCCGGTGGAAACCCAGGACGCGTTGTCCAGAGCAGTGTCATCAAGAAAAGAAATAACCAGTCCTTCATTAGGGTAAGCGCCGGTTGAAGTATCTCTCAAGGTTCCCTGGAGGCTAATTGCATAAGTTCCCCCAGCCCATTTGTCATAATGATCTATCCTGACATAGCAATTAACCGGGTAAGCGGGAGTGGTAAATCTTTGGTGAAGCATGCCATCTCTGTGTCTGTTTTGTGAGGTGAGATCACCTCTGAAGCACCCACCACTGAACCCATCGTAATTAATAAAATTCAGATTGCCAAAACTGACACTATTATCTCTAGTCCAATTATTGCTGTTGCCGGCAAAAGTTGGATTCTGCAGTTGATTCAAAGAAAATGCTGGCAGTGTAGTTACAAAAAAACAAACAAAAATAAAGAATTTGAAGTATTTTTTAAACAAAACGAACTCTCCCAAACCGGTACCTTCTACTTTCATCTTACTGATTAAAAACAGAAACTTCCAGACTTTTAATGTGTTTCAATGAAATCAACACTTTTTTTGTGCCGGCAGAATGTGTTAGTTTATAGGAAAAGGTGGGATATGGAATTTTCCGGATTAAAAATCAGGCAACGAATAGTTTTTTTTCTTTCGTTTGCATTGATTTTGCTGTTTATCAGTACAGCTTTGTCGGCAAAGGTCGTTTTCAAAAAAGATCCGAAGCTGGCAATGAGCATGCACATGCTTCGCATGGCGAAAGAAGCGCATGAAGCCGGAGACCACCATGAAGCCAAAAGAATCTGGATGCAGGTTCGAGCGATCAGTCCGTCATTAGAAGAGCCTGCATGGCTTAACACACCCGCCCAAGTCAATGACTCAGAGCCTCAAGATGTAGTCTGGAATCGGCAAAGACTCATTCTGGAAATTGACCAGCAAGGATTTACCCAAGAGATACTTGAGCGCACAGAAAAATGGATTGAAACATACCCGGAAGACCGCCTGATCAGGATGCTTTTACTTGGACATGCTTCCTTAATCGGCGACAAAGGTGAAATAAGCCGACACAAAAGCCTTCTGAAACAACCAGAACCTAAATCATCCATGACATTGATTGTGATAAAATCATTGTTATCGGTTATTCTTCTGGCTTTAATCATCTGGCAGATCGCCAAGCTGAAAAAAGATTTTTCAAAAATCGACTGACTCAAACGTCCGAGTCATTTTTCGTTTCACTGGTTTTATAGATCTTTTTATGAATAGCGGTGATTCGGCGTAAGCGATGATTTACCGCTGATTTGGTCAGAGGCGGAGAAAAGCGGGCCCCAAGCTTCTCAATGCTGTCATGGGGAAACTTCAGACGCATCAGAGCTGTTTCGTAGAGGTTTTCTGTCCAGAAATCCTGTTCTGGAAGATCGATCAACTGCTGAATCTGAATAATGCTTCTTTCAGCGGCACTGACCAGTCGGTTGATATTTGCCGTTTCGGAGTTCACCTGGCGATTGACCATCGAAAGAATTTTGCGGGTCGCGATGAAATCAGAAAGTTCCAATGCCTTGTTAAAAACGCCCAGACGGTGCAAAAACCTGATGATACGTCGACTGCTTTTACTATAAAAAACAAGATAATCATCCTTTTTGTATGAACCAAAACGAGTTTTTAAAAATCGGGCGGTTTTTTTGAAAGCAGCGGGCAACCAACGACCCTTCAGGCGAAACTCCAGATGATAACCTCTCCCAGGATTCTGAATATAGCCGTGGGCAATGAACAAACCCTGCATAAAAGCTGTCTGACAATGGGAAGAACTGGTTTCAGCATCGGCAACGAGATTGAAGCGGTCTACGAATTTGCGGCGCAGTTCAAGCAGGGAAACATCAGGCAAGAACAGTCGTGTACCGGTGATTAAAATACGTTGATCATTGCCAAACATCTTTTTGAAACTTCGAACCAGCCTTTTAATAAGACCGCGACGGGAACGCACAAAAGACTTGTGATTATTGCCCGAAAGAAGTCCGGCAAGAAAAGATTGGCGGCAGCATGGCAGTTGAGAAACGGCTGCAAGCATTTCCCTTTTTATTCCGAGGGAATAATCAGCCCGATCAGACATTTTCTGCCATTTCAATCGTCATCATCGTCCTCGAAAGCAAAAAAGCCTTCCTCATCTTCAACCGCCTTAGCGGCATCCTTATGTTCATTTATCAGACCGATAAGAATGGCCGCGAGAAGATTAGAGTTGTGGCGCAGCAAATCTGATTCAAGCAGCAGATCGGTGGCCACAACACGAATGCCCAGATCTTCAATTTTTTTGACGGTGGGTGGAACCCAATACTGACCTTTGTTTTCGTAGCGGGCCAGCAATGGTCTGGCTGCGCGCCGCGAGTTGACGACAACGATATCGATGCGCTTCAATTCAGTTTTTTCAAGAATGGCCTGCACATGATCAAAAGCATTGAAAGAATCGGTTTCGCCCGGCTGAGTCATGACGTTGCAGATGTAAACGACCCTGGCATTGCATTTATTGATGCGTTCGGCAACGCCCGGAACGAGAAGATTCGGGATAACGCTGGTATAAAGGCTACCAGGGCCAAGTACGATCATGTTTGCGTCGTCGATGGCACTGAGGGCCTCGGGATTTGCCGAAGGTTTCTGGGGCGCGAGAGAGATAGCAACGATCCGTTTACCGGCACCACTGATCATGGTTTCGCCAACGGTTTCACTGCCGTCTTCAAATTTGGCGGCAAGCTGAACATTATCTGTAGTTACCGGAATGACGTGGCCCTTTATGGCGAGAATACTGCTGGCTTCACGCACTGCGTTGCCAAAGTCGCCCATAACTCCGGTCATGGCCGCGATGAAGAGATTGCCAAAACTG
>CAZTHA010000246.1:0-6546 GCA_964613435.1 uncultured bacterium | reverse complement strand
ACGCCGGCCATCATCGACAAAATCGCCAGCACTACCAGCAGTTCAATCAGAGTAAAGCCGGCTTTTTTCAATTTACGATTCTCAAATCTGCGAACAAAAATAAAATGCAAGTTACTCACAAAGCCTCAAAGACGCGAAGATCCGATTCGCATCATTTGCGGCCGATGTTCCAGTTTTCGATGTCGGCGAACTCGCCTTCACCGCCGGCGACGCCGTCTTTGCCATAGCTGAGCAGGTCGAATTCGGGCAAATGAACACCGGGCGAAAGATAGATATAATCGCGATCCCATGGGTCTTTCGGCAATATACCCTTTTCCAGATATGGGCCTTTCCACTTGGCGGGAACGGGGTCGAGCGTAGGCTTTTCGACCAACGCTTTCAGTGTCTGCTCTGTGGTTGGGTAAGTGCCGTTATCAGCATAATAAAGTGCCAGAGCGTTTTCAATACTGCGAATCTGTACTTCAGCAGTCTGGCGACGGGCCTCTTCAGTTCGACCCATCATGCGCGGCAAGACCAGGCCAGCCAGCAAACTGAGTATTATTAAAACGACAAGCAGTTCAATCAGGGTAAAACCGCTGCGTGGTTTAAGCATCTTTATGTCCTCCAGGATGATTCTATCGCAGCAAGTTTAGCATATAACGGCAACGCGGTAAAAAATAATTTCGTTGGTCAGTCGGCAAGGTTTTATCAGGGTGCCTCTCAACAAGACACGAAGACACAAGAAAAAAATTGGAATTTATTTTAAGACGACTATTACGAGCACGAGCACGATTACGAGCAAGAGCACGAGCGAAAGACTACATGAAGCGGTTCATTTCATAAATGGGCAGAAGAACACCGATCATTATTGCACCGACAACCGAGCCCATTACCACGATCAGCAGAGGCTCAAGAATGTTCAAAAACAATTCGGTGACTACACGATTTTCAGCCTCAAGCTCGGTTGCAGCCGAGTGCAGCATTGGCGCAAGCTCGCCCGAAGCTTCGCCGGCCTCGATCATCTGAACAACGAAGAGTGGAAAAAAGTTCGAAGATTTAAGCGCATCAGAGAACGAAACCCCGCGCTCAAGAGCCTTTTCAACCGAAGAAAGGGCATCATACTGCAAAAGAGAAGAATGATTTTCTTTAAGCACACGTACCGATTCAAGCAAAGTAACGCCACAGTCGATCATCATACCGGTGTTTCGGGCCCAGCTTTCCATGCGCATGCCTTCAATGAATCGCCCCCAGATCGGCAGCTTAAGAGAAAAATTTTCCCAGACCCGGCGAAAAGAATCGACTTTCATGGCAAAATGCGCAGCAGCAACCAGAGCAAGAGCAGATAGACCCAAACCAAGCCAGTAAGTTCGGAAAAAATCACTGAAGGCGATCAGGGCGCGGGTTATCCATGGTAGTTCGCCCTGGACATCGGCAAACATCTTCGCCACGGTCGGCACAAGATAAACCATCAGAAAAGCGAGAACACCGATCGAAATGATTGCCGTTATCGATGGATAAGCAATTGCAGCAATAAACCGGCGACGCTGTTCCATTTCGCGGTCGAGATGCGCAGCAAGCTGGGCAAAAGCATAATCAAGTTTTCCGGTCGTTTCGCCAACCCGGATAACAGCCTGCAGCGACGGGGAAAAAACCGTTTCCAGTTCGGCAATGACCGCCGAAAGGTCGCGCCCCTTTTCGATTCCTTCGCGAATTTGCACGATGACCGAACGGCGGGTTTGCCAGGCGGCCTGGGCTTCAATTCCAGACAAGGCCCTGGTCAGCGGAACCCCACCGCGCAACAAGGCAGCCAGCTGTCTTGAAAAGCGGGCCTGCTCAGCCAGACTGAAATTTCGGGAAAAACCAAGCCCTGCCTCTTCGACGGCCGGTTCGACAGCAAAGGGCGCGAGGCCGGAAGAACGCAACGACTGTCTGGCCGAAGCCAGGTCGTCGGCTTCGACGACACCCGCTGTTTCGGCTCCTGACTGATCATAGGCCTTATACTGAAAAAGCGGCATATCAGTTTCCCTGCCAGCAGACACGTTCAACTTCAGCAAGCGAGGTCAGCCCAGCTTCAATTTTCTGCAAACCGTCTTCGTACAGACTTCTCATTCCGGATGCCCTGGCGGCATCTCGGATATCGTCGAGAGAAGCGCCTTTTCCGATCAGAGCGGCAATTTCTTCATCGATGTTCATCAGCTCGTACACCCCGGTTCGTCCCTTGAAGCCGGTCTGGGCACAAACTGCACAACCAGAGGCAGTAAAAGAGCCATCAGCATTTTTTACCAGACAATTCTGACAAAGCTTTCTAACCAGGCGCTGCGCCAAAACTCCGATCAAAGTTGAGGCGACAAGATAGGGTTCGACATTCATATCGATCAGGCGTACGGCGGCTGAAGCCGAATCGTTGGTATGCAGCGTCGAAAAAACCAGATGCCCGGTGAGACTGGCCTGAATTGCCATCGAAGCCGTTTCATCGTCGCGAATTTCACCGACCAGGATGACGTCGGGATCCTGACGGAGAATCGAACGCAAACCCGAGGCAAAAGTAAAGCCGATCTTGGGTTTGACCGGAATCTGACTGGCGCCTTCAAGTTCATATTCGACCGGGTCTTCGAGAGTGATGACATTTACATCAGGGCTGATAATGCGCATGATTGCACCATACAAAGTAGTGGTTTTCCCCGAACCGGTTGGCCCGGTAACGAGAAGAATACCGTTGGGCCGCCTGATCAGCCGATCGAAGCGAACGAGAATGTCTTGAGGCATGCCCATCTGTTCGAGGGTCAACAATTCGGTTTTGCGGTCTAGAAGTCGCATGACGACTCGCTCACCATGGGCGCATGGTACAGAGCTTACGCGAATGTCGACCTCGCGGTCACCGAAACGAACTCTGATTTTACCGTCTTGTGGCAGGCGGCGTTCGGCGATATCGAGGCCGGCCATGATCTTGATTCTCGAAGTCACGGGAGCATGCAGTTTGCGCGGCGGAGAAAACCGGTTAACCAGAACTCCATCAATACGGTAGCGAATCTTGAACGAATCGGGCGAAAGTTCCAAATGAATATCAGAAGCCCGTTCGCGTAAAGACTGATAAATGAGAGTATTTACGAACTTGACCACCGGCGCTTTATTAGCCGATTCAAGCACGTCCTCGATCGCAAACTGGTCAAGATCACCATCGAGGCCGTCTTCGACGGAAATGGTTTCGATCAATTCATTTGAATCGCGGCCGCGACCGTAGGTTTCATTGAGAACATGCTGAATCTGCACTGGCGGCATGACGACAAAATTAACTGTTTTTTTGAAATGTCTGCTTAATTCTTCGACTACTCCGGCGCGAAATGGATCGGCTGAAAGGACAAAAATGCTGTCAGCGCTTTGATGAATCGGAATGGTATTTATTCGTCGAAGATGTTCGAGGGGAAATTCTTCCAGCAACGCGGTATCAACATCGGCAAGATCGATGTGGTTGAGAAATTCGAGTCCCCATTGTTGCGCCAACGCCTGATAGAGTTGAATTTCATCAATAAAGCCGCTATCGCATAGCATTTCTCCGAGACGACGCGAGTTGTTTTCTGCAAATTGCTGTCGCAGAGCCTCTTCAAGATCAGCCATGGAGATAAGCTTCAATTCAATGAGAATTTCTCCGAGCTTCTTCCAGTTTTCAAGCTGATTTTCCATGTTCATCGATGATGTTTTCGTGTTCATTTTTTTAAAAATTTTCTTTGGCAGGATACCAAAAGGCCTCTTCGACCGGATAAACCTGGCTTTGAAAACCTATTAGGTAAGAACCGATTTCTTCGACCAGATCGCGTCCAGGCTCCGCGGAACTCTGAGACCGCATAAGATGAGAATCTGCAGCAGACATCAGTCGGCCTTGAGGCGTTCGAAGACTGCTTTCGCCTTTTCTTTAAAGCGATTGCGTTCGCTATCGAGCATTGGTTCTGCGGTTTCCTGCAGGTTTTGCAGACGCTCTTTTTCAGGTGTCTGTGTGCGATTCTGGTCAAACTCAACCAATTCTTCAGGAGTCGATAGAATATGCGGAGTCAGGAAAACCAGCAGATTAGTTTTCTGAGTAATCGTACGCCGGTTTTTAAAAGCTTCGCCGATAAAAGGAATATTCGACAGCAGCGGTACACGCTCGACGACCTTCGTTTTATCTTCACGCATCAGTCCGCCAATGACGATGGTTTTATGATTTGGCACCGAAATTGTGGTATCCATCTGCCGCTTGGTTAAAACAGGGACATTGAATTCATAGAGATTTTCTTCCTGACGTTTCTTGATTTCCTGATTAACCTTCAATGTTACCAGTTCATTTGAATTCACTCGCGGCGTAAGCTTCAAAACAATACCAACGTCTTCGTATTTGAAGTTGGTCAGATCAAAACGCCCGGTATCGCGGTCCTGGGTAAAGCCCTGGGGCAAAGCAACGACCTCGCCGACCGACAAATTGGCTTCTTCGTTATCGGTTGCAAGAATCTGGGGCGCAGAAAGTATTTTGAAATTTGAGTTATTCTGATAAGCCTTGACCATAGCCTTGATCTTGGTCAGTTCAGTCAGGTCACCGGTAGCCAGCTTGGTCGGGTCAACCGGTTCGTTTAAAACGCCCACTTGAAACCCGCTATTTGCAAGTGGGTTGCCCTTAAGATCGTAGTTGGTACCGCCAAAAGCACGCCATTTTGAAGAATTGAAGTCGAAAACGTTCCATTCGATACCGAGGTTGTGAGTCAGATTACCGCTGACTTCAGCGATCAAAACTTCAACAAGAATCTGATGCCGCATGACATCGAGAGACTTCAAGATAGCTTCGTAATGGGAAAAAAGTTGCGGTGGCCCGGTCATGATCACCGAGTTGGTGTGCTCTTCCGCAACGAAGCTTATCGATTCAGACTTGTTGGTCGAAGTGCTGCCCGCAGCCTGATTGCGCTGCTGCACGAGTCGGGAAAGGGTTTCTGCCAAAACCTTGGCTTCGGCATTGACGACCTTAACCACTCTGACTTCGCTGGCATCTTTGGCCGGAGGGCAATCGAGATATTCGAGAAGCTGGGAAATACGGCTCATCATATCTTCAGAACGGGTAGTAACCATGATCGAGCGGGTGCGCTTGATCGGTACGAGTCGGGTCGTTTCGATGGCAACGGTTTCAGAAGCTGACTTGATTGAGTCTTTGCGACTAAAGCCTAGAATATCTTCGATTTCTTTGACCGTTTCGCTTTCGTCAGCATATTTCAGGCTAAAAAACCTGGTTAATTCAGGACGGGCGTCGGTTGTTCCGGTATCGAGGCGATCGATCAAAGAGCGAATGCGCGGGAAATTGTCGGGTGAAGTCAACATCAACAGACTGTTGCTGCGCTTATCGGCGATGAAGGTAACGCCGCCGCGAATTTCATCACGCTGCACACCGCCCTCGGAAATAATGCGTTCGAGCTGGGTTTTCATTTCATCGGCCGACGAAAACTTCAGCGGCACGATATCGAGACCAGGCTTGAGCAGGCCTTTTTCCAATTCACGAACAACTTCAAGCGCTCGCTTGATACTGACCGACCGGCCGGTAAGGACGATAGTATTTGAAGGCGGGAAAAGCAGCATCGACGCATCGCGGGGCAGAAGATTCTGCAGCAGCTTGCTTGCTTCTTCGACAGAAGTTCTTTCAAGGGGAACGATCTGAGTAATCAGCGTATCGTCTTCGCTAAGTTCAGTCAGTTCATCGGGAGTCCGGGTTTCGGTTCCGGCAACCTTGGCATCGCTGAGAGCCACTATTTTGAACATTTTTCCGGATGGAACTGCGGTGTAACCGCGCACCTGCAAAATCGATTCGAGCATCGCCAGTGCTTCTTCCCGATTCAGGGTTACCGGTGAAATAATGGTAACATCGCCCTGAAGCGGCTGGTTGATAATGAAGCCGCGGCCGGTTTCCTGGCTCATGTAGCGAACCAGACTCATGAGGTCGACGGCTTCGAAATTGATGGCGATTTCATCGCTGCCACTGCCTTCAGACGGTTCAAGAACCTCAGCGGCATTGATGTCCGGGCTAACGAAATCCTGTGGATTTCCCGGTTGTGCTTGAGGCGGATTTACTCTGATAATCGAGGGCATTCCGGGGTTTCGATTCTTTTCACCGGGTCTGACAACTCTTGAGCCGCCAGGCATAGCTGAGGACGGAGTATTTCTAATCAGCATCGGCTTTTTGAAAGGGTTTTTCTTCTCGTTGATGATTCTAGTTTGAGAAGCCCCTGGTAAACTCTGAAGAACAAGGCTTATAAAAAGTACCAGCCAAAAAAAAGACCGGCGCATAATCAAAATATTAGGGCGCATTTAAAGTTCCTCTTGATAAGATGTGGCATATTATACCGTACCCCCGGCAAGATACCAAACGTTATGCAAACGCCGGTTGATTTTTTCGCGTTAATCACCACCAGAAGCCGTTTTACTTCAATCAAGCCGGGCGCAAAATCTTGAGATTTTTCAACGACCATCTCGATAATGCCCGATATTTTCGCCTCATTTTTCTTTTTCAGGGCGTGGCGGCGGGTTGAGATAAATGGTGCGGCGACCACGTTGAAC
>CAZTHA010000245.1:0-6556 GCA_964613435.1 uncultured bacterium | reverse complement strand
CCCTGCAATAAACGAATTTCTGCTTTAACTGCTGCTGCATTGCTGATTCCTCTGGTTCTTGTCGCTCAGGAAGCTGCCCCGGAGCTGGCTACCGCGACGGCAAACGCTTCTGGTACAACGATGCTCGATGCCATGCCCCCTGAGATCAAGTTCACTCTGCTTACCCTTGGCTCGGGCGGAATTGCCGGCTGGGCGGTCGGTTTTACCCTGAAAAAGATGGCCAAGCTCGCGGCTTTGGTTGTTGGCGTGGCGTTCATTTCCATTCAATACCTGGCCTACAACCAGTATATTACCATCGACTGGGATCGCATTCGCCAGTCGGTGCCCAACGAAAGCATCGAGCGATCCTATACCGGCCTGATGTCGGTGCTTACCTACAATCTGCCCTTTGCCGGCTCTTTCATCGTTGGCTTCTGGCTGGGTTTTCGTAAAGGCTGATGACGATAAAGAACTGGTGCCAGTGGTTTGAGCAACATCGGCACCTGCTTACGGGCAATGGCAACTGGCTCCAGGGCGGTGAGCCTAACTGCATGCCGCCGGAATTGGCTGAAACATCAGCGTTGAAAGTTCTGATCGCCCGGTTATCCGCATACCATGACGTGGCGCGGGGTATTACCAGTGCATTTTTATATCAACTGGCCGCTGCCGTCGATGGAACTTATGTCGACATGGCCTTTTTCCCGGGTGATCAGGATGAAAAGCTGCTTGAGAAACACCAGGTTCCGCTCTGGCTGGCAACGAACAGCAAGCTGCCACCCGGCGCTTTCGACATCATTGCTATCACTAATTCAGTTCTGCAGGAACTGGTAAATCTCCCGGCCGCCCTGCATTACAGCGGCATCCCTCTTATGGCTAGCCAACGGGCCGCTGAAAATTCTCCGCTTTTGATCATGGGTGGCAGCAATTCTTACAATTTGTCGATTCTTTTTGGCGAAGCCGGCGATGGACTGGTCGATGGCGTGCTCGTCGGCGATGGCGAGGCCGCTTTTGCCGAAATCATCGAACTGGTAAAAAAAATGGGAAAAATGCCGCGCGCGCAGCTGCTGCAAGCTTTACGTGAGCAGGTTCCCGGCTTCTACGATCCGCGCAGCTATCGGCAGAAATTTGACCAGCAGGGTAACCTTTCGGGGATTGAAGCGCTCGATGGTGCACCAATGCCGGTTAAAGCCAGAAAAGATTCTTTTGTTGGCCCGGTTTTTACCGGTGGACCGATTCTTTACGACGAAGAGGCTGCCGGTGCTTCTCATCTGTTGATGACCGCCGGATGTCCTTCTTTTTGTTCGTTCTGCAAAGAATCCTGGGAGCAGAAGCCATACCGGGAAAAGCCGCTGCCGCAAATGCTCGAAGCTGCGAAAAAGCTCAAGGCGAATATGGGGCTTTCCGAACTGGCTTTGATGAGTTTCAATGCCACAACCTATACTGGCATCTTTTCGCTGGTGGAGCAGCTTAATCGTTTGTTTGAGCGGGTTTCGATCAAGAGTCAGCGATTCGACACGATAGTCAATGCGCCAGAACTGCTTGAACTGCAATTCGATGCCGGAAAACGCACCTATACCTGTGCAATGGAGGGAATCAGCGAGCGGATCAGAAGCCTTTTGCAGAAAAACCTGCGCGAAGATCAGATTATTCAGGGGCTTGAACAGCTTGTTCGCCTGAATATGCGGCAATTGAAGGTTTTTCTCATCGTTACCGGTTATGAAAATGATGAAGACTTTTCTGATTTCCAGCGTTTTATTGAGCGGGTAAAAAAGCTGGGCAATTCCAGTAAGTTAAACATTACCTTTTCCTTTGCCGGGCTTTTTCGCCCACCGCATACGCCATTGCAATTCGCGCAACCCCGGGGCAGTCTGGAAGACCTTGAACGATTGACTGCCCGTCTGGTCGATCTGGTCAGGAAAAGTGGTTTCGATGCCCGAATCAGTGCCGGCGCCGCCGATGCTTTTTTCAGCGAGTTCGTGGCCTATGCCGATCGGCGTTATCTGCCGGTATTGGTCAAGGCCTCGATCGACAAGGGCTTTCGTTATCGCGGTGAGGTTTCTGAGGCGCTCTATCGATTCGCGGTTGAAGAAGCTGCCCGGCTGGGTCTGTCACTGCCGCATCTGCAGTCGCGCAACGAAACCACCCCTCTGCCGTGGGATGATATCGATACCGGCGTGAGTCGTCGTTTTCTCTACGAAAACTTCCAGAAGTTGCAGGTTGGCAGTGAGATTCAGGCCTGCATTCGTTCGCCCTGGGGCACCGGCACCTGCCAGGCTTGCGGGGCCTGCCCCAACCCGACTGAGATTGCCCGGGTGACCGGGAGTGGTCCGGTTGCAGGTTCGAGTTTTCATCTTTCTCGCACAGCCCGTCCGGTCAAATTGCTGATTGAATTTATGGTGCCGAGTAAATGGGGCCGTTGCGGCCCTGCTTTTATCAAAGCGGCCCTGGCGCGCCGTCTGATGCTGGATAACCCGGGTCTGGTCGAATCTTTCAAGCGAGTCAGTGCACTGCTGCCTGAATTTTATGCCAGTGGTCAGGCAATGGCTGAAGTTGAATTCTTCAATGTTCCTGAGGCTATCGTTGGCGGAAACGTCGATCCGGAACAGGATATTCAGATCGTTGGCAAGGTCGGAAGAATCGCCTGGCCGGATGGTTTCTGGCCGGTTGAAGTTGAGAGTCGCGCCGGAATGGCTCTGGCTGATTTTGCCCGGCGTATTGACGGAATGCTGAGCAAATATCGTTTGAAGCACCTGAAGCAGCGGCGAAACGGTGAAATGCACTGGGAAATCAACCGGGGTCAGGCACGCAAGTGCGGCATCGAGAAAATTAGTCTTGACGAAGAAAAGGGCGATTTCAAGGTTGTTCTGGTTAAGATGCCAGAGCTGCACCTGCTCAACCAGATTGCCGGTTCTGCTTTGTTGGTGTGCCGGCGAGTTAAGGGCAAATAAGGCGCCTCTCTTCATACCCGCGAAGGGGGGCGGTCGCGGGAATCCAGTATGAATTTCGCGATGAATTCTCGTCGTTCTTCTACGGCTTTTCGGCGTAATCGTCCCATGAGATCGGCAAAAATAAATCGGCGGGTTCGGCTTTTCGGGTTGTAAGTTGGCGCAAAAAGTTCTAAAATTGTCGGGTATGGAAAATCACAATCATTATCTATATGAACACCAGGCCTGGCAAGATGGCTTCAAATTCGTTGCCGGTGGTGACGAGGCTGGGCGCGGCCCCTGGGCCGGGCCGGTATACGCGGCTTTCGTAGTTCTGCCCCAGGATATAGTTATCCCGGGTCTGGATGACTCGAAAAAGCTCAGTCGGGGTAAAAGGCGCCGCCTTTATGATGAAATCAGAAGTAAGGCTCTGGCTTTTGCAATTGGTTCGGCCGACCCGCATGAAATCGACAATATCAACATTCTTGAAGCGACCCGTCTGGCATTCCAGCGGGCCTTTAACGCTTTACCGGTTCAGCCAGATTATGTTCTGCTCGATTACATCAAGTTGCCCTGGCTGAAAAAGCCGCATCAGGCCTTTGCCAAAGGTGAATCGATCAGCGCTTCTGTGGCAGCTGCCTCGATTCTTGCCAAGGAAGCCCGCGATCTTTACATGGAAACGGCGGCAAGCAAATACCCCGGCTATGGCTTCGAAAAGCACATGGGCTATGGCACGGCGGCGCATCAGGCGGCTTTGCAGCAGCTCGGGCCCTGCGCTCTACACCGACTTTCTTTCAAACCGGTGAAAAAATTGTTGCCGGCACAACATGGACATCTCTTCGATTTCGGCCCTCGGTAGGCTTCTGCCCGATCAGCCGGTAAAGGCCGAGGTCGTTGCCAGTAGCGGTGGCAAATCTCTGGTTCTGGTTAACGGCCGGCCGGTGCAGGTCGATGCTGATATTTCGGCCCAGGCACAGTTGAGAAGCCCGGCTCCTGCTGCCGGAGCGGTAAATCAGGTCGCAGTCAGTCCGGAACAGATCCTCAGTCAGGCCGGTCTTGAAAAAAATGAGCAGAATCTTCAGTTGATTGAAACTTTGCGGCAGTATGGAATACCACTGACTCCGGAAAATACGGGCAAAGCTGCTGCTGCCGCAGCGACGCTACCACAGTTTGCCATGAATCGCATGGCCCTGGGCACAGTTGCTTTGCTGATTCTGCGGCGCTTGCCCCTGGAAGCGGCACCCCTGCTTTATGATTATTTAAACGGAAAGTTGAAATATGCGAATTTGTTTGGTGAGGATCATGAACTTGGGCGGGTTATGCGTACCAGTGCCGGGTTTGCCGATATACTCAAGCAGCTGCGGCAAATGCTCGGTGAGAGACAGAATATCGAACATCCGTTACGGCACATCAGCGGTGAAGCCGGTGAAAAACTTGCCGAGAACCTGATGCTGCAGGATCTGCTGACCGAAGCCGGCAGCAGCAGCCAGGAAAGCCGGGTTTATTTTCAGTGGCCATTGTTCTGGGCCAATCAGCCGTTGCCTGATACGCTTGAAGGCGAAGCTTTCTTCATGCCCGGCGATAAGGAACAGGGATTCTGTTTGCGTCTGCTGGTCGAGCCGCCGACTCTGGGTAAAATGGAAGTGGCGATGAACCAGCTCGACAAGACTTTGTGGGTTCACTTTGGCGCTGACCCTGAAGTTCTGGGTGATATTCGTTCCATTTTTCCGGCTCTGTCGGACTGCCTGAAAAACCAGGGATTTGCTGAAGTCCGCCTTACCCTTGGCAAATTGCGTAAGATCGAGCATTTTCTGCTCGAACCTCATGATGAGCCTGAGTTGCCGGGAAAAGCTCACAAACTTGATTTAAGGGTCTGAAATGAACGCTGAAAAAGGTAAGAAAATACGCTATGAAGACGTCGCTGTGGCGATTAAATATTTGTTTGGACAGGAAGGCGAGGTGCCGAAAATCGTGGCCTCGGGGCGCGGGCATATCGCTCACCAGATAATCGAACTGGCCCGGGAAAACAAGGTTCCCTTGAAGCAGAACAAAGTTTTGGCCGAATCTTTGGCGAAAGTTCCGGTTGGGGTCGAGATTCCACCCGAACTTTGGGGCGCGATGGCCGAAATTCTCGTGCAATTGTATCTGCTCGATCAGCAAAAGCAGGCAGGATGACCAGGCAGCGGCAGCAACTCGGGCGGCAGGGTGAAGACATCGCCTGTGAATTCCTGCTTGAAAAGGGGCTTCGTCTCGAGTGTAGGAATTACCGGATTCGCAGCGGTGAAATAGATCTGATCATGTGGCACGCTGATGTTCTCGTGTTTGTCGAAGTGCGCACCCGTTCCGACAATTTTTTCGGTGAGCCGGTTGAGTCGGTTTTGCGGGCCAAACGTCGCAAAATAATCAGTGTTGCCCGGTATTTTCTCAAAGAAAGGGCTATCGATGCCGATGTGCGTTGCCGCTTCGATCTGGTCGGTGTATTGCTGCGCCATGATCGGCCCGCGCAAATAGAATACCTGCCTAATGCCTTTATGGTCGGCGATTGAGTGATAGGGTGGGTGAATTAAGTAAACTGTCCCCCTAATTATGCTGTCCCTTGAATTGCCATGAGAAAGTTGACGGGCGCTGATTACTGTACTATGATATAGTGCTGAAAAATGTCGGAAGGTAATTTAAATCGCACAATCAGTCGATGATTAAATAAAAATCAGGGTGGAAATATGAGTAAAAATTTACGAAGCATTCTTTGTCTGGCAATTATCCTGCTGTGGTCGGGTCATTGTTGTTCGCAACCCCTGGCTGCCCAGGTGAAAATTCCGGATCGCGCAATAATGGGCAAACCGGTATCTACTGCTTCGCCGCAGTTAGTTCCCGGGATTCAGGGTGATGAGCCGGCTAACGATCTGGAAAATCCGGAATACATCAGACGCCGCCTGCGCCAGCTCGAAGAAGCCCTAAAGGCCAAAACCCGCACTGAAATAATCAAGGACCGCAAAAAGGCGGTAGCTTTGAAAGGCGCTTCCGACAACCTTTACATCGAAAAAGAGGAAGAAGACTTGATAACTGGTTCGCAGCCGATGGCTGACGAAGAAATCGACCGTGAAGTCGAACGCCGCCTCAAAAGCGAAGTTTTGCTCAAGAATTTCGGTGCGGAATTTTTTGAACGCGGCGAAATGGTGCAGAATAATCTTATGGCCGGTTCGGCACCTTCGAATTACCAGCTCGGCCCTGGCGATGAGCTTAAAATTATCGTCTGGTCAGAACTTGGCGATGAAACCGTTTACGATGTGCAGGTAAATCCGGAAGGGCAGATTTACGTGCCAATTCTTGGGGTAATGGGCGTGTCCGGGCTAACCGTCGGAGAATTCGAACAGACGATTCTTGGCAGTCTGGCTAATAAATTCAAACATTTCAAAGGCCAGGTAACCCTGACCAAGGTTAGAACCATTCAGATTTACGTGGTCGGTGAAGTTGAGAAACCCGGAGCATTGACCGTTTCCGGCCTTACCACGGCTTTTACCGCTCTTTATCAGGCCGGCGGCCCGAGCGAGCGAGGCTCGATGCGCCGTATCAAAGTGCTCAGTTCAGCCGGAAAAAGCCAGGAATTCGATCTTTACAAGTATTTTCTCAGTGGTGACCGGCACCAGGACGTT
>CAZTHA010000244.1:0-6571 GCA_964613435.1 uncultured bacterium | reverse complement strand
GCTGCATTGTAGACCTCCTGATAATCAATCAAAAGATCATTTAAAACCCTGCCCAAGTTACCGAATTCGTTTTCACCAAGATCGGCGAGCCTGAACTTAAAGTCTCTTTTACTGATGGCATTTGCCCCGAGTTCCAGCTGCGACAAAGGCCGAGAAACCGACCTGGCAACAAAAATGGCCAGCAACACTGAAATGAACAGACAAAGCAAAAAGACTTTTTTAAGAAAGTCCCTGGCGGTTTCAACCTCCCGCAAAATCTTATCGGTAGGAAGAATGCCGATCAGATGAAAATCTGCCAATCTCGTTCCAGGAATACTTACAAAAAAACAATCACGGCCATTCAAATCTATTCTGGCAATCCTGCCTTCTTCGTTTGCCTGAATAAGTTCAGCAAATTTTTCCGGTGCGATTTGCTGCTGATCGTTTTCAGGCAGACTGAGACTGAATTTGTTATCTACCGCAAAAAGCCGCAAACCAAGGTCATTTTTCGACAGATTTTGCAAAGATCTTTCCAGGTAATGCTTTTGCAAATCAAAATTGAACCACAGGTAGAGAAAAGTATAGTCATATTTTCCGCCGGAAACGGTTCGAAAAGTTTTAATGTACGAGGGATAAACATGTGACCAGAACCCCCATTGCCAGAAGTCGCTGTCCTGTTCGAAAAACTGCAGCAATTGTTCGGTCGGCTTCTGCTTTGACAAGGATTCGATCACGGCTTCGATTTTATAAGCCTTGCGGAAAGAAACTTCTTCCTGGTTAATCTTGTCCAGATAAAAATGGCCGACATCTTTCATTATTCTGATGAACTTCAGAACTACGGGCAAAGCCTTCAACTTGCCGGTAAAATCGGCGACAATATCGTGCTTGCTGATTACCCCGTCTTCAGTGCCCATCGTGGCCGAATCGCTGCCAACCAGATACATTCTTGCCGGAAAAGGTTTCATGCCCCTAAGCAAACCCTTTACCAGATGTTCATCGATGTTTCTGCCGGCAGCCAGGTTTTTTTTCAAATGTGCCAGCTTTTTTTCAAGCCTTATTTTTTGCAGGGTCAACTCATTGAGAAACAGGTCATCACAGCTTTTCAAAATTTCGATTGAATCATTTCCTGATTTCTGCTCCAGGCTTTTTTGAAAGCTATGCAAATAATCCTTAACGATTATGGAAAGGACGACCCCGGAAAGGAGGTTGGCGGCAATAAAAATCAGGGCGAATTGCAGCTTGATCGAAAAGAAGAATCTCTTTTTCTGCATCAGAAAAAAAGCAGAGATCAGCAAAAACAGCACCGGTATCAGTAAAAGCAACAGATTGCCGCGTCGAGATTCCGCGTCGAAAAAACTGCCGTCGATTTTCTGGACTGGAATTATGGTAAAGCCGGTGAGGTTGTGGGCAATATGATTTGATTTCAAATAGTATTTACCCGCTCTTTCAGCAGAATAGCGGCTAATGGAAAAATCAAAGTCTTTCGGCAGCGAAAAAGCTCGACTACTGTAAGCAGAACTTCCGTCATGATAGCCGACAATCATCGCTTCGTCGGCCTTGTGATCGGCCAGAAACTCCTGCAAACCAACAGGACGACGCAGATCAGCGGCATTGAAATATATCAGGGCGCCAAATCTTTCTGAGATCTTGAGCCAGAGAAGCGGAGCGGCCTCATCAACACCGGTTCGATTCAATCGTAGTTTTTTACCTTCGTAGCAACGCGGATAAAAGACCGGGTTGAATTCAGAGCCAAGAACTTCTTTTAGGGCGCGATACAGTTCTTCTTTCTCTTCGCTGTTGCGATATTCTGGCAAATCCGCTTCAGGTGTTTCCGGATCTGGGTTTTCATCGGTTGCCTCTTTTGGCTCAACTTCGGGGCGATTCTGAACTTCAGCCGACTCATCCACCGAATCATCTTCTGCAAAACTTTCCGATGCATCATCGAATGATTCAAATTCTCCAGCGATACTGTTACGATCTTCCTTTAAGAGCTGGAGGCGGTTATACACCTCGTTTAAATCCTGTTTTTCGATTCCGGCCAGATCAGAATAAAAAACTTCGCCATTCCCGTTCCAGATGCAGTATTTAAGTTCAATTCGCGCTCTTTGGGCAAAATTATCGATCAGCACCTGCATTTCCTGTGGGCTTTCAGCTTCCAAAGAAAGATTCTGCAGACGACGACAGATAAATTCTTCGGTATTGGCCGCATTTTTTAGCAGATTGATTTTGGCATCACTTTCAGCTTCGAAGTTTTGCTGCCGAACCTGGCGATTTAATGAGCCCAGATAGGTCAAAGAAAAATAGTAAAGCAGGAACACCGGAACCAGCAGAGCCATGAAAAGCCCCACTTTCGTGCCGAAAAAAAATTTTTTACCGTCAGTTTCCATTGTATCTTATCACCAGAGCGGTCAGGTCATCGTTTTGTTCACGACAGTGCCGCTGATATCCGATCTGGATTTTTTCCCAATTCTGTTTGAGGTCCTGGCCCCAGGAATTCATTACCAGTTGCCTGAATCCATCCAATCCCAGAAAGTTGCCTTCTTCGTTTCGACCTTCGATCATGCCGTCGGAATATATCATTATTGCCTGACCACAAGACAAAGTAGCGCGAACTTCAGTCGGCGAACGTTTTGAAACCGTGCCAAGAGGCATTCCGACCAATTTCAATTTATCGATCTTTTGCCCATCTTCAGAAATAATCAGAGGAAAACACTGACCTGCATTCGAAAAAATGAATTCGCCGGTTGCAGAATTTATCTCCAGACAGCAGGCAGTCATTGTTCTCGAATAATTTTTACTTTTGAGAAAATCAAACACGCGGCTGGCTTTCTGCAAAAGTCGCGATGGCGAATCGTAAGCTTCTGAGCCGTGTAAAATCGAAGCCTTAACCATGGCCATGATCACGGCAGCGGGTATACCATGGCCGGAAACATCACCAAAGAAAACCACGACTCTTTGCGCATCGACGGCGAAATAGTCGAAATAGTCGCCGCCCATTTTCGTCATGAATTGAGACCTCGCGTATATTTCCAATGCTCCCTGACGGAAGTTTTCACTGGGCAAAAGACTTTCCTGAACTGCGGTACCCAAAACCAGTTCTTTCAGGCTGCCAATTGCTGAATTGAACAGATCGACGACCCTGCCAATCTCATCGTTTTCCTGAGCAAAAATGCGACAGTCGAATTCATTGGCTCGGATCTTCTCAAGCCCTTCCTGAAGGTTATCTATTGGAGCGAGCATTCTTCCGGAAATATAAAAACTTATTTGAATCAGAACGATAAGAACGATGGCAAGCAAAACGATGATACTGATTCGCAAAGCCATAAGCCTTGATTGAACCAGCTCCATCGGATATAGACAGAAAAACACCGCATCTTCGGCATTGGTTGAAGAAGTAGCAGCCAGCAAGTATTCTTTCCCGGCATAAATAAAATTGCTTTTGGTAACGATCTTTTTTATCCTGGCAGTCCGGCAAATTTTCACCAGCCCTTTTGGCAAATCAGAAACAGACGCGGCAACCTTCCCGGAATTGGTATCGATTACCCCTGCTATGCGCGGCATGACCTCAGCATTGAAACTTGTTAGATTTTCACGGCAGAAATTTTCGAGAAACTCACTTTTACCCCAGCGAACGACAATCAATGCCCAATTTTTACTGCGGTCGCCGTTCCCGAGAAAATTGGTGTAGGAATAACCGTGATCGAGACCAAAGGACTGCGGAAAAATGTTGCCTAGATTGTTGGTAATGAACCAGAAAGCCTGACTTTCAAAGCCTTTGAGCGAGAAAGTCGAAGCCTCTGAACCAAACCGGCTCATATACTCTTCAAGATTGTTTTCAACGTAAAACAGCGTGCCAATGAGAAAAATCTTAACCAGACGCTGTTTAAATTGCTTTTCGAGAATCTCCTGATTGTTTCTGTCGAGAACGATGTAGCTGCTTGGCTTTTGCTGATCGATAAATGTCTTTAGAGCCAGAATTTCATCGGTCGGCCAGGGTTTATCGAGATATTTTTGGTTCAAGGCGGAAATTCTGGCATTCATACTGTTGGCCAGTCTTTCATTCTGTGAGAGATAGCGTAGATCAAATTCTCCAAGCATATTCAGGGATTTTTGCTGCTCATCGAATATCATGACCGAGCGCTTTTGTGTGAAAAAACCATAACCGGCCGCCACCAGCACCATTGCCGGCAAACCGTTGGCCAGAATCAACAAAAGTAGCAGGCGGTATTTTATTCTAAGTTCGATCGCCCCCTGGCGTAAAAAGTAGACGTAAAGGAAAAAGCCGAGCAATCCTAACCATTTGAAGACCTGAAAAGCCAGGCGACTTGCTTCGTCTCCAGGGTCAAGCAATGCCCCGTTTTTACGCACATAGCTGATAGCTACCAAATCTGGTGAAGCTTTTTTAAAGTAAACGAGAAAATCTGAGGTTTCTTTGAAGCCAAGGGCGAAGTCTTCAAATTTCCTGGCTTCAAGCAGTATTTCATTCTTTTCGAAGTCGGACAAAGCAAGGCCGGCATAGCGTAAAGAGCAGGGCGCAAAGTAAGCGATCCTGACCAGGCTGTTTTTTTGGTTATGCATCTGAAGAATAAGGTTTGGCCCGATTCTCCTTCTGAGTATATTCGAATTGACAAAAACCCCGACGGAAAAGTTTTTACCGACGTATGCCCAGAACATTCTGCGCTTTTCACTTTCACTGATGGTTGCTGCCTGCCCCTGACCACCATCGGGAAAGAATCGCCGCAAGCGTTCTTCCAGAAGAAATTGCCCAAAAAAGCTGCGTAAAAGATTCAAACTACGCGTTGAAATTAGCTCTTCTTCGACCCGCCGGTCTTTTTTGGCCACCGCGTTTTTCAAACGCTGAAGCTCATTAAGCATGGTTTTCAAAACATACCTGAAACCGTCAATTTGGCTGAGCTCAGCATCAACTTCGCCCTTTTCGTTCCAGACGACGAACTCAAAAGAACCCGGAAAAGCCTTATTCAGCCGTCCAATAAAATCTTTAAGACGTTTCTTCGAGTATTTTTCGCTATCGACTCGCTCAAGCTTTTCAGTAAAAAATGCATGAAAAAACTTCACATCTTCATAGAGGTCAACCATTGGTGCGACGGCGTTTTCCATTTCTTCATGCAGATGTTCCATTTGCGCCAGACGCTTCTGGGCAAAGAAATTCCATGAGACTTCGCGGATGAAAAAGGCAATTCCGACGAGAAAAAGGCAACCCACGGCAAGACGGGAATAGAATCTTGTCATAGGCGCTCCAACCTGCCGCGAATACCTGCTAATGAAGGTCGGCATAAAAATACACTGCTGTCGAAAAACACCAAATCAATACCTCAAATGGCCGATGAAACCCAAATCAATCAAGACTATTCTAATTTTATTTCGAACTTTAAACAAGTATTGTCAACCATGCCCTAAAAGCCACTCTGAAAAAAGAAATTTGCAATTGGGCTTTTTGAAATTAGAATAGTTGAATAATTTTAAACTAATTCAGGTGAAGAGTATGGATAAAGCAAAATTTCTTGAAAAGGTTGAACAGGCCTATCAATTTCGCTACCGCAGTCCCATAAGAGCTCCAGGTGTTCCCATTGGTGTGGCCATGATCGAATTGGCCCAGCAGAAACTCGGCGATGTCGAAAAACTCGGCGCGATTGCCGAAGCCAAAGCCTGCCTTTCCGACGCAATTCAGGCTTTGACTGGCTGCACAGTCGGTAACAAGTACCTCAAAATTTATGAAGAAATCGGCCGCTACGCCCTGACCCTATACAATCGCTCTAATGGGGAAGGAGTTCGAGTCTACGTAGATCTAAAGCGCATCGACGCCGAGAAAATGCCGGAAACTCATAAGTTTTTTCTGCGCCAGCGCCCCCGCGAGGTCCAGCATGATATGCAGGCTCGCGCGGCATCGGCCAAACTGATTGTCGATGAACTTGCCGACTCCAACTGGTCTATTTTTGGCTGGGAAAAAGTAATCGTAAGCGATCTGCAAAAAGAAAAAATTCTGCCGGTGAAAGTCTGCTCAACATGCGGAGAATCTTTTACCAGCGACGAAAATGCTGCAAACGAATGTCTGGTTTGTTCTGGCCGCCTTAGCTACTATCAAAAAAAATGATTTTTTGAATTTGTCACACTGGATGATTCGTAAAACACAAGCAAAAAGGGGTTTTTCATGACAAGAAGTGCCTTTTTCCTGGCGATGTTTTTTTGTCTTCTATTTAACGTCAGTATTTATGCCACCGGCACAGGAATAGTATTGCAGGAATGCATAGGCGAGGTGCTGATTCGCCCGGACGATGACCATCTTGCCTGGGACATTGCCACCAACAGTCAAATGATAAGTTTCTACAACCATGTTCGCGCCTCGAAGAGTTCACAGGCAACAGTGCTGGCCCACGCCGATGTTCGGCTTGATCTGAACGAGGAAACCGAGATTATTGCCAACAACCTTAACCAGGACCTTTTTTCGGTAACCAAAATTAGAGGAGCGATGTGCCTCTATTCTATCAGCCCAAAACGCATAGATTTGGAACTCTCACAGGTGGTTGTTGGAATCGACTCATTCAATGAGGTTCTGGATGAAGAAATTAACTTT
>CAZTHA010000243.1:0-6572 GCA_964613435.1 uncultured bacterium | reverse complement strand
TGAACCGATTTTTTCACAAATCATTTTCTGGCTGCTCACAGAATTATCAAATGCTGATTCTCAAATTCACCGGTTTGCTACAAACTGGCACTTTGTCTCCTGCATAAACCCGGATGGATATAAAAAAAATTCAGGATGGCTCAATCATCCAGGCGATATGAATAGTTTTCTGAACAACTCCTGGGAGGATATTCACTCAAGGATGATCTTCTGGAAATCAGAAGAAAGAATGGAACACAAGGCATTGAAGCGGGCGATTGCTTTATCAAGCCCTGATTTGATTTACAATATGCATGATGAAAGCCACTTTCCCGCCGAGGGTTACAAGTTTGCATTTTCTTCTCCAGTGAATCTTGAATTGCTAAATCCTCACCTTGAGCGGGTTAAAGATTTCATGGACGTTTCTTCGGAAGAGTTGATTATTACTGACTGTTATGGCCGTGACCCAAGATTCAGTGTTTACCCTGCTTTCGAGGCGAACAACGAAGTTTTTGCTTTCCTAAATGAATCATGCGGGTATAAGCTGAAAACTAATTCCAGCCCAAGAATCTTTATAGACTTAGGTAGTCCAATTTATGACGCAATTAGAAATTTTAAGAAACTCCAAATCGAGAACTTTTCCGAAGAACTTCAAAGTTCACTATTTCATACGGACCTGCTGATTAATTCAATTGAGGCCAAAGAAGAGTTCAATTCAAAGATGCTTTCAATAACCGGATACGGTCTGAATCACCTCATTTCAAAGGGAATTGAAGATGCTTCCAAAATCAAGGAAATCTACCAAAAGCACATTAATACCCATTTTCAAAACACATACGACCCTATTCCCGTTTGGCAACAGGTCTTTGCGCAAATAGACTTCCTCTTTACCATTCTTGAAATTAGAGGGGTTTTAGCATAATAAAACACAATACAAATCTCTCTAACAAGTGCGCCGACGCAGAACGTCGCCGCTGGCGAAATCTGATAAAAAAGAACACTTGATAAAGCGATTATTGAAAGAATAACTTACTTTTTGTTACGAACTCCGACAAAGTTGTTGAAAGAAAACGGATGATTGAGTGAAGAATACTTTTCATAGCCATCCTGAATATCTATATACCAGGCGGCAGCGTCTTTGAGCTTGTCATAGGCCGGCCTCTCGTGCAAAATGTCGCTGCTCCACATATTGTTGGCAAAGAAAAACGCCTTCCCGGTAAAAAACTGTTGGTTAGTAAAAACCGGATTATGAAAGCTGTGAAGGGTTCTGAACTCCGAGATTGAAGGCATTCGCCAATTGCCGCCCCCAGCTTTCCATGACTGAATTTTTTCTTTCGCATCAACCCATTTAGCCATCGAGCGATCCGAATACCATTGCAATCCTGTGTAATTGTCGGTCAAAACCCCCTCTTCATCCAGAGAAAATCGATCCTCATATTTGGGAAGTTTGCCGGCGGTCTTTTTTGCTTCTTCAATCTTTTTTAAGCCCTTCTGGTCACAGTTTCTGACCGCAACAACACCAAAGCGGTGATCGCCAAAATGCTTGGTAAAACGATCTTCCAGACCACGCTGAGACATCCAGGCCACCAAACCCTGTGGATGCTTCACCAATTCAGAGGTCCAGAAAAATTCAAGAACATAAGCCCCATCATCTCTCGTGAACAGTGGGCCATACGGAAAAAGGCTCGCTCTACCGGCACCTTGAATAGTCATTGCTTCTTTTTTCGAAGGAAGTCGCCAGCCACCGCCATCAGTGCCGTTGTTTTCTGCCCAGTCTTTTGCCGAAGTCCAGTCGAGACCTTTCTGGCAAATGAGCCACTGCAATTTATTCTTTGAATCGGTTATAACGCCATTTTCATCGAGAAAAAAGCGGCAATGAGTCGAGTATGCTGCACTCATATCGATTGCGGCCTTTTCCTTTGGCGCTGGCTCAGAATTTGCCACCGGCTCTTCCTTAGGCTTATCCGGGGCTGGTTTTTCCTCAGGTTCAAACGAAAGAACGAACTTTTGTGACGCAACTTCCTTATTGTCTGCAAACAAAGCAACCTGACAACCAAGTTTCCGACCCTTGTCCAGATTCTTGAATAGATGTTTCAATTCAGACATCTGACCATTTTTAACTTCTTTATTAAAAGTGGTCCCCTCCCCCAGATTCCATTCAAACCTGTAGTTGCCCGGCGGGTCAGCCTGGGCTGCAAATTCAACTTCAGCAGTCTTTTTGTCCGGGTCGAAACTGTAGGCAAATTTCTCTGGCTTGATCAGCTTTAATTCAATTTCCTGTTCGAGATTGAAAACAATCTCTACTTTTTTCTGTTCCGGGTCTTCAATCACAAAGCGTTTACTCATGGTTTGACTTTTGTCCGGGCCAAGCCCCTCGAGAATCACTTCACCGGTCGGTTCAGCGCAGAGCAAACCAAGCATGGAAATCTTATGCTCATATTTACCCATGGCATTGGTTTTTCCCTGCCATTGCTTCTGATATCTTTGGGTGACGATCTTGACCGGATAATATTCAACCTTCTTGCTCTCAGGCTTAACCACCTTTATGACTAGTGTTACCATGCGATTTAGCATTGCACTTACACTTCTGGCCTTGTCGCTCAAAACCTTGTTTTGCTCGTTCTGAATCTGAATTGCCACTCCCCTGAAAACAGGCTGCAAAACCGTTTCAAACAGTAGTTTTCTCGCATAGGCATTAATTTGCGGACGATATTTCTTTTCATCAAGATGAATTGCAGTCTTGCCCAAAGTGCCAAGAGCAAATGCCATGCCGTCTGAATCTTTCCAGAAAGCATTTATATGCTTGTCAATTTCTTCTTCAAGTCTGCTCTGAATCTGTTCTGGTGACTCAGAGGTTTCGATGATCTCAAGAAGCAACTTACGCCAATCTGCTGCCGTCCGCTTAGCAACCTCTGCAAATTCAGGACTCGCGCGTCGCTTTCTGTAGTAGTTGAAATAGGCTTTTTCCCAGTCTTGATATTTTGCCTCAACCGCCTTAGCCGCAAATTTATTCAGGGAATAATCGAGAACAAAAATGCCGATTGAAGAAATCTTCAGGGCTTTAAAGCCGAATTTTCCCAGAGCATAAAAAGTTGCGCTTTTAACAAAATTGGCAACCGCAGGAGCAGGCTTATCGAGATTCAGTTCAACGGCCAGTCTGGCTGCTGCAAATACGATTCCCAGTTCACCGATTACAGTGTTGATGTTGTTCAAAACCGCAGCCCCAAGAGCGTCATTGGAAAATGCGACCCCGGCGCCGACCAGCCCAAAGCCTTCTTCAACAGCGTCCCAGCCGATTTTTATGGCGCTTTTATCAGGCGCGGCAAGACCAGAATTGGCTTTCAAGACCTGTTTGAGTTGTTCGAGTTTGCCAGCAGCATTGTTATTGAGAACTTCTTTGGTTTTAAAACCGGCTGGAGCTACGTAAGCAGTTGGGGAATATTTTGGCAAGACGCAGAATGCTTCGGGAAAAAACATGGTAAGAAAAAGCACCAAAACAATCAGAAGACGATTAAATCTCATTTTTTTTTCAGAAACCCTTTTTTGTAGATTTTTCATATTACCCCTATAGCATTGCACAAATTCTACGTAAATTCCCATGAGAAGAGTTATAATCCGTGCCAGCAACATTTTTTTCCAATAAAAATCGTCCAACTGAATACAGGTCACGGTGTAAAAAAGAGCAAAAAAATAGAACTTTGATAATCATTGTTGATTCAGACCATTCTTTAAAAAATTAACCAATATGCGTTGAATTTCGTAACTTTACCAAAAAATGCGCTTCAAGAACAAGTTTTACTGGTACAGACAACTGAAAAATAAAATGATAAAATAATCTATCTACAAAAAAATCGGGGATCAAAATGCAACAAAGCAGAACAAAACGTTCTCAAAAAGTTTTATTGGTTAAATTTGCAGCTTTATTTTTCTTCCTGCTGGCCTCGTCATTCGTTACCCTGCTCGCTGATGAAAAGATGGATTGCGCTGAAAGAACACCGTCAGAATTCAAACAGTTTGTAACAGCATTGAAGAAAGCCGAAAATGCCAGTAAAAGTGGCGATAAAAACCTTGAAAACATGCATCTGCAGGAAGCAAAATCTGCACTCGCAAAATTGCCAAGGAATACAGCCAATGGGGTCTTGAGAATCGAGTTTCAGAAGGCTATAACCGAGAATACTTTTTCCAGAATACATGGAGGAAAGTCTTCACAGCTTTCAGATCTTTATCAGGGTTTGGAAATCTGCGCCAAAGGCGGTCTTTACGAACATCTTTACGAGGCCATAACCAGCCATGAATCGAGAATGCCCTACTACGCCTCTGTCACCGACGGCAAATCTGATCCAATTTTTAAGAAAATTGCCTTCATGCAGCGCATGAACCTTCCGATTGCCTGGTATATCGATGTTCAGGCGCGCAAATTTCAAAAAAGCGGAATTCCAATAATCATTGGCGACCTCAAGAGTATGTCGACCATTCCAAGCAAAGAGACAAAGCCCAAATACCATGGAACTTTCAACCCACAGACTTTAGCTGATATTCGCGCTCATCTTCGTGATTATCAGAAAAAAGCCCTTAGATTTGTTAAAGATGCCAAATTTGCTGAGGTTGCCGCAGAAACCCTTAAAATGGTTAACTATGTCAGGCACATGGAAAAGCAGCACCAGGCGCACATGGCAATGACGGTTCACATGCTTGATTCGGTTGGCTACACAGCCCTGCATGCCGCAAAATATCAGGCCGATTCGCAGGGAAAAACCGACAATCTTTCCAGACAGTTTCTGACTATTCAGATTCTGCCACTTCAGGAATGCCTGCCAACCGACAAAAAGGCACAGGTTCTTCACGGCCTTGGCGCCGGAGTCATCGTCAATGATGTTCCTGACATACCATTCCTTCAGGAATGGCAACTTTCCCATAGGTAATATGAAAAAGCCTGGCTAATGCCTTCGGGATTATTGTTTTTTATTAGGTGGTGCTCATCACAGGTGCGAACTCAAGAATCCTGCGAATGCCTGGTCTTTCAAAATTTTGCTTAAATGTGCTGATAGAAAACCAGTTGACGTTGAGTGGCACAAATAGAACTATTCTAGCCTGACAGAATCAGGAGGCAATGCGATATGAACATACGACTGGAAACAAAGGATGATTACACTCAGGTTGAAGAGCTGGCAAGAGAAGCCTTCTGGAATTTATATTTTCCCGGGTGTAACGAACACTATTTATGCCACATATTACGAGACCATAAAGATTTTATCGCTGAGCTTGATTATGTGGCTGAACTTGATGGAAAAATCGTTGGTTCAATAATGTATACACGATCGTATCTGGTTGATAATGATGGAGAAAAGATTCCTACGGTATCTTTCGGACCACTGTGCGTTCACCCCTTATTTCAAAGGAAAGGTATTGGCACAGCATTGATTGAAAAGACAAAAGCAATAGTAGGCAACATGGGAGTTCCAGCAATCACTATTTTTGGAGATCCCCACAATTACTGTAAACATGGCTTTAAGAATGGGATCGATTACCAGGTAAGCAATATGGAAGATGAGTATCCTTTGGGATTGCTTGTTCTTGAACTTCAGCCAGGATTTTTTGGACGTAAAAAATGGAAAGTCGTGCAAAGTGAAGCCTTTGATATAGATGAAGAAAAGGCAAATGAATTTGATAAAAGATTTCCAGAAAAAGAAAAGAAATTTCAATATAGCCAGGAACTTTTTAAAATGAACATAAGAGCTTACTTGAAAAACTCTACCTGAAGAGCCGGTTATGCAAACTTCATTTTTTTCGGAAAGGATTCTTTTGCAATGAATCAAATAATGCTTTTTATCTTTTTTGCAATAATCGGTCTGGGAACCTGCCTCGGAGAACCTAACCAAACTAACTGGTTTGCAACAGGAAAAGAGCAACTGAAAGCACGCAATTTAAAAGGCGCAGTAATCAGCTTTCGCAACTCCATGCTTGAAAATCAGGTTAGTGGTGAATCAAAACTGCAGGCAATTTTAGGCATAGCCTTCAGCTATCAGGTCCTGGGTCAACCCATGCGGGCAATCCAATGGCTTCATTTCGCCAGCCAACTAAAAGCTAATTCGGGAATGACGTCTCAGGTAACTTCTGAAGAGATCGAAAGGCGAATCAATACTCTGCATAAGATTCTTGAAGAAAGCGGAAAATCAATTCGACTTGAGCCGATTCCGGGAATGTTCGATCAAAAACCGCTTTCTACAAAAGCTCACCCGGCTTTTGGACCAAAACATGAAACGATGTTCGCGGCTATAGTTGTCGGAAACCTTGAAAAAGTCAGAGACCTGATTGGCGAAGGCCTGGATCTAAATGCTTATGATGACGAAGGCTATACCGCACTGTCCATGGCATGTGTGCAGAGTGAAACCGCAATCGTGCGCCTGCTTATTGATTCAGGAGCAGCTATTGACCAGGCAAATCACTTCGGCTGGACCCCGCTCATGCAGGCCGGCCTTAATTATTCTGGTGATATAACCCTTATAAGCGAACTGCTGGCAAATGGAGCCAATGTAAATGCCCGCAATATCGGCGGAGAAACTGCCTTAATGAGAGTCGTGGGGCAAAACAAA
>CAZTHA010000242.1:0-6587 GCA_964613435.1 uncultured bacterium | reverse complement strand
AAGGACAAGTTCATTACCATAGAAGACCCGGTTGAATACCAGCTTCCTGACATTGTTCAGATCGCGGTAAATGAGAAGAAAGGTCTTACCTTCAGCTCTGGCCTTCGTTCAATTGTCAGACAGGACCCGGATAAGGTTATGGTAGGTGAAATACGTGACCCTGAAACCGCACAGATCGCTATCAACGCGGCGCTAACCGGGCATCTGGTTTTCAGTTCGATTCATGCCAACAATGTTATTGACGCCATTTCCCGTCTCGAAAACATGGAAATTGACCCTTATGAATTTGTCAGTTCATTCAATCTGATCATGTCACAAAGGTTGATGAGATTGAATTGCAAGAATTGCCTTACCGATGACAATAGCATAACCGATGAAATGCGGCGCCTGACCATAGATTTCGAGCAGTATGCCAACGTTGCCTTCAAAAGAGGGCGGGGTTGTCGATACTGTCACGAAACCGGCTATCAGGGGCGATCTGGTATTTTTGAGGTTCTGGAAATGACGCCAAAGATCAAGCAAATGATTTTGACCCGGCAGTCGCCTTTGGAAATCCGCAAGGCGGCAATGGAGCAGGGAATGGTTCCTTTGCGTCGCGCCGGCTGGCAGAAAGTTGAAAAAGGGTTGACCACGTTCGAGGAAATGAATCGGGTAACCTTTGAAGAAGGGGTGCTGTAATGAATCTTTATACCGAACTCATTGCTTTGGATATCGGCACCAGCAGTTTGAAGCTCGTTGCGGTTGACCCGGGACCGGGGCGCCAGGGCTATAAAATCAAGTGTCTGGAAATGGCAGAACTGCCACAGGGGCTGGTTGGCGGTGATTTTACCCAGCCATTTATCAGTGATGTTCCGGCTTTCAAAAAAATTCTCGGCGATTTGACCCGAAAGTTGCGCAGTACCCGGCAGGGGTTTGTCGTTGGGTTGCCAGACCGCTGGGTTAAGTTGCATCTGTTCGATATGAAGCTTAGCGAGACAGAAAAAAAATCAAGCGAATTTTTAAGCTGGCGTATCGAAAAGAATCTTCCGGTGCCTGAAGGCATGGAAGTTCTGGTTGATTTTCAGATTCTCGAACAGAATGAATTCAGCGCCGATGATGAATATCGACTCATGGCGGCCGCCGTTAAGAAAGATATCATCGATGTGCTTTCTTCATTGACCACTGAGCTTGAGCTTGAAATAATGGCTTTCGACACTTCCTCACTAGGTGTTTTCAACCTCTTTGAAGAGGTCTTTCCCGATAAGTGCGTCGATCAGACGGTAATAAACCTGCATATTGGTCATGAAACCACAGTGGTAAAAGCTTATCGAAAAGGGGCGCTCATCTACGAAAGAGTTATCGAAGTCGCCGGCGAAGAATTTTCGCGGATAATCGGTGAACTAGACACGATCAACAACGACTGTGCCCAGAAAGCCAAGGAAAAGGAAAATTTCTTTCCTCTCGATCGAAAGCAGGTTCTTGAGATGCTTGACAAGAGAGCGAGAATCGAAAAAGTCTTTGGTAACTGGTTTCGTGAGTTGAACGTGACCTTTCGGTTTTTTCAGGAAAAATACAACCAGGCCCGGTTGCCCAGCATCTTTTTAACCGGCGGTGGCGCTCAATTTCAAGGGTTGCCCGAGTTTTTGAGCGAGTATTTTTCTACCCGCTGTTTGTTATTTAACCCGATAGAAGAGATGCCCCTGGCACAAAAGCTTGGCCCTGAAAAAAGGCGGGTTGGCCCGGCGTTTGCCCCCTGCATCGGACTTCTGGCAAAGTAGAGGCAGCAGATGAAACATTATTTGAATTTTAAACCTTCAATTGTCTTTCGCAAGGGTTCGAGCTTCATGCTGAAAACTTCGCTGCTGATCCTTTATGGTCTGCCACTGGTGCTGGTTTTTTTCTGGAGCTATAACTTTTTTGTGGTCAGTGCCCTGAACGATTTTTATGCCGGCGCATCAGAACAGTTGCGGGTTAAAAGCCGCGATTTCAGCGCAGAAATAATGAAAACCAGGCCTGATCCAGAAGAGCTCAAAAAACTTGAAAAATCCTACGTAGATTACCGTCAGCTGGGCAATGCTTTTAAAACTACTTTCAATGGGCTTTTTGAAGCTCTAGAGCTGCATACGCCCGGAGCGGTGAAATTTACCAGAGTCAGCGTCAAACCCGAAAAGCTGGTCAGAGTAATCATTGAGGGCGAGGCCGAAAAGCTTTCCGATTTAACCCGCTTTGTTGGTCGGCTTTATGGGAGCACCGATTTTCTCAATCCCCAATTGAAGAGGCATATTCTGCAAGAGCAGAGTGAAAAGGTTAATTTCAGTCTTGAAGTAGATTATCTTGGCAGAAAGGGGGAACTGCCCTGATGAATCCCAATGAAATCAGAAAATTAAAGGAAAAAGCGCCTTTTCCAATATTCATTCTCGTTCTGTTGATGTTTTTACCCTCATTTTTGCTTCAACCCGAGCAGGAAAAACTCGAAGAGAACATTCGCGCTTATGATTCTTTGCTCAAAAACGGCAAAGTGGTTCTGGCAAAGAGGTCGAGTTTTGCCGCGGAAGAAAAGAAGCAACGCCAGCTTTCTGACGTGAAACAGGTTGTGCTGCAGCAGTTGCCCGAAGAGAAGCAATTACCAGAGATCATTGACCGAATGAATGCCGTGGCCCGGCAGAATTCAGTATTGGTTAAAGATGTTACCTACGCTTTCCAGGGAAAAATGGGAAAATTGCAGATACCGTGCTTCAATATTTCCATGAATTTCTCGGCCTATTATGAAGATATGCGCCGGTTCGTCGTCGCCCTGGAAAACCTCGATTACCCGCTCCTAGTAGAAGAAATCATCGTTCCTGAAGGCGGGAAATATCGGATCACTTTAAAACAGCTGGTGAAATGATGGAAAGAAAAATTGATTTTACGGTTAAGCACCGCGAAGACGTCATTGATATCTTGCATGCCCGCGCCAAGGAGAAAAAGGTTCTGCTTGGCCTGATCATCATTCTTGTGTGTACACTCGGATATGAGAATTATGATTATATTTCGAAACTTCTTTTCAACTACGAATTTTCGGTTCCTGAGCTTGGAGAGCGTAAACCACCGACAATCAAGCCAGACATGATTAAAAGTCTGGGCCGCAAGCTTGCTCCGGTCGAAGAAGCTTTTCCGCAGTTCGTTCAGCTTTTTGCCAGATTTCATGAAGAACTCGATAAGGCTGCTGCTCTGGCAGAACAGGAAGAAAATCGGGCCCAGGCAACCTACAACACCTATATGATTGCCAGAGAAATGTATCGATTTGCCAGTAACCCGGTTTTGCCGGATTCAAAAGAATTGAAAGATTTACGCAACGCTCTTGAAAAACTGCAAAAGAAATTCAAATTCGACATCAGTTCTGAAGACGAAATTAAAGCCATTTCTTTTGTCGGCGGTGAAAGGCAGGCTGCGCAAGCCAACATTCATCGAAGTCTTTTTGATTATGAAAACTTCTAAAGGTTCACAAAAGTCCAATATGGCCACAATCACAGGAAAATCGGGCTTTACCCTGATTGAAATGCTGGTGGTCGTTTCGGTAATCGGTATTCTCGTTTCCATTGCCGGTTACAACAACGCCCGCGTCCTGAAAAATTCACGGGATGCGGCATTGAAAGTAGAGCTGGGTGACCTGCGCACTGCAGTTTTTCGTTATTCGCTCGATAATGGCGGGCGTTTTCCAGAACGGCTTGACGATCTTGCCGGTGATGAGCTGAAAAATGTTCCACAAAAATGGCATGGCACCAACGCCCAGGGCCATTATCACTATGAATCGGAAACGGGTTCGGTGTTGCTTTACGATGAGGCTATGTCGGAGCCATCCGAGAAAACTGATCTCTCCGGGAAAAAGTATGGCGATTATTGAGCGAAAAGGGTTGACCTTGCTTGAGCTGGTGGTCTGTACGCTGATTATCGGCATTCTTGCTTCGACTGCGGTTCCTCTGAGCAAGAATTTTGTGCGCTACGAAAAAGAGCAGTTGTTGCGCGAGCGGCTTAAAGAAATGCGCCAGGCCATTGACCGTTTTTATCAGCTGAAATATGCTGCCGAGCCCGGACTCGAACACGCAGATTATTACCCGAAGTCCCTTGAAGAGCTTATTGAGCGAAGGTGCCTGCGAAGGATCCCCGTCGACCCGATCACCGGCCAGAGCGCATGGAAACTAAGATCGACTTCAGATGCAGAAAATGTCGAAATTACCGATGGCCGCAACGTTTTTGACGTAATGTCGACCTCTACCGAATTGGGTAGCGATGGTCAACCATACCAGAACTGGTAACCTGTTCAAAAAAAAGTCAGTTCGATTGTTTTTTGAACTTTTTCAACCGCAGAAACATTTTAAAAAAATGGCTCTGAACCCTAAAACCCTCTGATAGTGCAGGAATTGAAAAGTTGGCATGGTTTATGCTTTAACTAGCTGCGAATCTGAAGGTTTGGGGGTTAAACCATGAACCAGTTTTTAAAAATTGTATTTTTGAGCGTTATTATTCTGACTATATCCGCTTTGCCGGGAGTTGCCGCCATGGCTGATCTGAATATTGTGCATTCGCAGACCAAAACTGTTGTCGATGCTGACGGAGAAGTCAGTATAAGGGTCGATTGGCTTGAAAGACCCGGAGAAATTGCGGTTACCATTATTTATAATGGTTACCTTACCCAGGAAGGTCTTACCAACTTCTTTCTGAGTGTTAACGGTGAAACCAGAGAATTTCTGACCATGAAAAAAGAATTGAAAAATCGTGCCCAGAAGCTGAGAATAATTTCTTTCCATCCCACTGTCCTGAAAAAGGGCGTCAACCGCCTGGCACAGATTCCTGACGATACCATCGTCGACAGCCTGCTTTTCAGAAATGCGCCCTACTACCAGCAGTTTGGTGAACTGGTCATCGAAGCCAAGTTTTTCTGCCATGGCCGATGGGATGGCGACGGCAACAATAACGACGAAAATTATCGTTTCGTTTTCAACAGCCCGATTAAAGGATTTTCAATGGATCACTTCTGATCCATTTTCTTGTCTACTCTTTCCTTGGATGCAGGGTTAATGTCCCTGAATTGCTCCCGGCAGTATTGCCGGGAATTTTTTTGCAGGTTTTCAACGCCGGCCAATGAGCTGCCAACAGTCTGTTCTAATCCCATTATTGAAGATTTGATATCCGGAGAACATGTTTGCGGCAGCGCAAGAATGATTGGGGATGATCTCAATTCTTTCGCCAGGTCTGGGAAAATCGGCATCGGCTTTTAAACGTTGAACGATGCCATGTTCTTCCGAGAGACTTGAAATGACGAGTTCGCCATACCCGACGATGATTCCGAAGCCCTGAACGAGGGCAAGTCCGTGGGCGCCGCGATCGAGACCAAGCGATTTGCTGCCGGCATCGATGATGATTCGGTCATCATAAGCGGCGATAACCGTCGAGACGATTGTCAGTGCGCAGTTTTGAGCTCTTGTTGTCGAATTGGCAAGTTGAATGGCGTCGAAAAAAACATAATTTCCCGGGCGGCATTCGTTTAAACTTTGATTAGCGGTGAAAAAAGCGGTTGGTGTGGTTCCTGTGCTTATTGTCGGGCAATCGAAGCCGCAGTTGCGGAAAAATTGCGCAGCATCTACCACAGCCTGTTCTTCTGCCAAGGCAACTTGCCTGATCTGTTCAGAATTTTCGCAGCGGTAAACATGGCCTGCATGGGTAAATACGCCTTCGAGAGAAAAAAAGTGTCTGTTTGCACCGAGGTAATCGGCGATTGGCTTCATTTCGGCAGCGGTCGGTTGAATGCCGCAGCGATTCTGGCCGCAATTGATTTCAAGATAAACCTTTGCTGGTTTTGCTTCGACGTTGATCCTTTTGAGTTCTTCAAGATGAAAAATGCTGTCGACTGCGGTGATTATATTATGCCCATCGCGGCTCAGGCTTTTAAGTCGTGAAAGGGCAGGCAAACCGACGATGGGGTAGGCGATGAAAATATCATTTATTCCCAGCCTGGCCATTGCTTCAGCTTCATCAAGAGTTGCGACGGTTATGCCGCAGGCTCCGGCTTTCATTTGCATGCTCGCTATTTCAGCGCACTTGTGCGTCTTGATATGGGGACGAAGCTTTATGCCCAGATTTTTAAAGTGCCGGGCGTATCTTTCAATGTTGTCGCTCAGTTTTTGTACATCGATTTTGGCGAAAGGTGTACAGATTCCTAGATCTTGTTTGTCGTTCATTAGCTGAAAACCTAAAAAAGTATGAAAATCTAAAATTAATTAGTATTATTATTTTAGATGTATTTCAAGGAGGAAATGAAAATGTCTGTAAAAAGGATTTTGCTGACAGTTCTGATTTTGACATTCTGCTTCGCCTCGGCACAGCAGCTTCAGGCACGAAACATAGTTGTACCCACCCACTATGGTTATGGGGTCATATCGACTTCAGCGCTGGTAAAGCCCTATATTGCACCTGGCTACTATTATCCTTATGCTTCTCCAGCCTGGGCTTATAACGGCTATTACTACAATTATTATAATGTTGCGCCAGCTTTTGCCCCGGCGACTTACGCGCTGCCGGCGGTTCCAGCCTGGAACGGCATGTATTGGTACTATCAGTATAACAATCAC
>CAZTHA010000241.1:0-6606 GCA_964613435.1 uncultured bacterium | reverse complement strand
CGGCGGCAGAGTCAATTTCAGCCTGGTGAGCGGTTTTGCTTTGTCCGAGCATGGTTGCAGCATTGAGGACCATGCGCCATGGTCCAGAGAGAAGTTCGGCGGCCCGTTGAAAAATGGCGGCTCTTTCTTCCCAGGGGGTGTTGCGCCAGGCTTCGGCGGCGGCCAGACAACCCTCTATCGCCATTTTTACTTCATCGGGGCCAGGCATGTGGTATTTGGCGAGAAGAAGGTTGTGGTCGTGAGGCGCACGAATTTCGCCAAAATTGCCGGTTTTTATTTCCTTGCCGTTTATCAGCAGTGGGATTTCTATTGTCATTTCAGATTGTCGCTTAAGTTCTGCCTTTAGGGCTTCTCTTTGCGGAGTTTTGGGGGCGTAGCTGTTGAGAGGTTCGTTGGCAGGCAGGGGAAAGCGGACGTGTAAACTGTTAACAGTCATTTCAGGCGTTCCTTTCAAAAAGCAATTTTTTGGTTTCTGCCATTTTAAACCAATAAAAGGTGGTGGTCAATTTTTTGCCTGAATTGAAAAAAACAGCTTTGGAATTTTTTCCTTCTTCGCTGAGGGGCCGGTTTTGGCGCGAGGGTTAAAAAGCTTGCACTCTTTGGCTAGTTTAAAGGTCGCCGTGGAAATTCCAGAATTCGTAATTGAGGTTGTGATTCGACACCGAGCTGCACAGGGAAGTGGTAAGCTCGAAAAAGCGATTTTGGTTATCATGACCGCCTTTGCCGGCGTCGATTTTCATCGTTACCAGCAGCATGGGTGTTTGTTGATCGAGGGGGTGTGAGTAGAGCTCAAATCTGACGTCTTTTATATCCGCAAAAATCTTTTCGGTGCCGACTTCAGTTCGGACCAGGCAATTTCTGGCTTTGTCGATACGGTAATTAACCTGCTCGGTGGTCGGTTTTACTGCAAGGAGAGGGGTTTCATAAGTCTGTTTGAAAAAATGGATCTCGGAATCTGAGACGACAATAGGAACAAAATTCTGTTTTTTATCAAAATTTTTGGATTCGCTTACCGGGAGTTTGCGGGCTTTTTTTCGTTGAGTAAGAGTGGCGTTGTCGTCGATCAAGGTTGTGGCGCAGCGAAAATCCCGACGAAGAAAATTGATGGCGGTTCGGGCTCCCTGAAGTTCTTCCAGGTCGACGGAACCGCGGTTTCTCTGGATGACAATGTAGCTGAAGACTTTGTAGGCAGCGCCGCCCAGCAATGAGACGATTAAAAAGCCTATCAGAGCCTCAATGAGGGTGAAGCCATTGCGAAAAGTTCTGGGTTTCATCAATAGACTGCTCCTTCGTCAAAGACCAGGGTTGCTACGGAGATTTTTCGCATTCGATCGGGCTCAGAGCCGAGTGTGTCTATTTTTACCGGCTTTTTGTTCTCGTTCCAGTAGACATCTACGGCGACTCTTTTGAGGTAGCCGGCATTGGGCTGGGACGGGGCAATGTCTTCAATGCGCACTTTCCGATAGAAGTATGCTTTTTCATAGGAATCGGGGTAGGTTCTTGTCTGGGGTTGCCAGGAAGAAGTCTGGTGGCGTGGTATTTTTATGGACTTGCCGGTTTGCGGGTCGATTAAAGAGCCATCGAAAATTTGTGCCTTGTTTTTGAGAACCATTGATACAGGCATTGATTGAATCAGTTCAATGGTTTCCTGGGCAATTTGCAGAGCTTTGAGATAATTTCCGGCGTTGGCCGTCTGGGTTCGGGTGTTGGATGCGAGGTAAATCAGCCCGGTAAAGAAAATTACGCTCACCAGGGCGGCAATGATTATTTCTACAAAGGAAAAGGCGGCTTTATTCATTGTTGCCCTCCAGTGTGTTCTTTATCAATTTCAGCGACATGAATTTCTTTTGCAGCTTTTTTGGCTTCACTGAAAGCGATTTGGAGTTCCTTGATTTTGAAGGCGGCGGCACGAGTGTTTGCGGCACATTGCGGGGTCATCATTTCTCTGGGCAGCCGATGGAAGTTAAGATTGAAGGTGTTGCCAGGAAAGAGTTCGCCCGGTAGTTTTCCGAAAGAGGGCTTGAGAATGTGTTGTAAGGTACCTGAAACGGCTGTTTCTTCTTCAGGCAGGGGAAGAATGTCAGCGGAATGTGCAGACTGATCTTTGATATCGGCTTTTTCGATGGCCGTGCTATTTTGTCCGCCTGTTTTTCTGGTCAAGACCAGGTAGGTGCCGTAAACGAACCAGGTCAGCACGAAAGAAAGCAGAGAAACTTTAATGAACATTTTAAAAATTAGTTTGTTACTCAGCATAATAGTTCACGGCCTGCATCGATTTGGTGGGAGCTACGCTGATACGAACCGGATAGTCCGGATAATAAAGTGTCGGATCATGGGTTATTTTTACAAAACCATTTTTGGGGAGGTTCTTCATTTCGAAAAGGTTGTCAACGACCAGGTTGCCGATCAGGTCAAGGCTGCGACCGTTGAAGTCTATTCCGCCTTCCATGGCCGGATTGGCTGAAGAGTTGTCGGCAAAGCTGGATGTGGCGGCCAGAGAAGCCCTGATTCTGGTTGGGCTGTTGATAGACGCGAGCTGAAACCGGCCATACATGAGATAGATGCGCAAACTGCAGGTTTTGGGGTCAACAGGGAGAAGGTCGCCCATTTTGCAGCTGCCTTCTGCGAGAATTAGTCTTCCTTTGCCGGTAAAGCGGCTGAATTTTGACAAATCGAGAAGCTGGTTGTCTGCCTGCATGATCAAAGAAGTGCCATCGAGAAAAAGAACTTTTTCGCCGTTTATGTCACGGATGCGGTCAGCGAAGAATTCGCTGGAATTTTGGTAAACCTGAGCCAGAGATTTCAGCGAAGAATCGAAGGCGGGAAAGATGTCGTGCCCTTCGATACCGGTTATGACTGAAGTTGGCGTTTTTGCCGGCAGTGCTCCTGCCCCGAAGAAGAAATTGTTCATTGAAAAATGTTCGACCGGCTTTGACATTAGTTGGTCGGTGCGGTTGTCGACAGGGTTGGTAAGTTTTTTCCCGGAGAAGGTTTGGGGTTGCTGCTCAAAATTCATGGGTACCGGCGGGAAGGGCACATCGAGAGAGTAGCCGCCGTGCAGGTTGAAGCTGATTTCAACCTGATCGACAAAAGCGACCTTGAAAAATCGCAAGAAAGCAGGGCCTTCGATGTAGACTGGGGTATCGCGGTTTTCACCAAAAAATGCCGGCATTTTTCCGCCAAGGCAGCGCTGTGGGTTGAACTTCTGCATTTGTTCGAAATAGTCGATTATGCCCATGTAGGGGTGTTCATTGGTAAAGGGTTTTTGCCCATTTGTGCCACTGACGCTGGTATAGTCGGTGTAGCCGTAGTGATACTGCCAATTGTTCATCAGTGAGGTCACCAACGAGCGAAAAACCTCTGAATTAGCCGGGTTGCCGCCAGATTTGTTGTAATCTCTGGCAATTACGTAGCCAAGGGAGCCTTCGGTTTCGGCATGCTGCTTGCTCGAATCGACGATTGATTTGTAGATCGATACCAGTTCTTTGGTTTTATGGAAGTCCGAACTGGCCGAAAAATTTCCGGAAATCGACGAAAAGGGGAATGGAGGGTTGACGAAAAAAAGATTGCCGCTGCTGGCCTGGGCAAATTGGCTGTTTTTTACTTTGAATAATCCGGGTTGGTAGAACGGACCGAGAAGTTTTTTGTCTTCACGAAAATCCAGGTCGAGAATAACTGGTGGGGTCTGGGCGCTTTTATGGCCCTGAGGAAATTCGGGGCAGGCAGGATAGCCACGATTACCCAGGTAGACAAACGAATATTGGGTTGGGTCTTTACCTTTGATTCCCTGAATGATGATGCGTTTTTCCGGGTTGTTGAGCGAGCGGCAGAAGCTTTTCAAAAATAGAGCATACTTGTCAAGAAAGGGATCGGCGAGATCGGTAATTTTTATTTCGCGCCGTTCTTTTACGCGAATTTCGCCGGGAAGTTTCTTGTAGCGTGCCTTGCCAACCAGTTCGATATAGCCGAGGTAACAAGGGTTGGGGCACTTAACCGCAGAGTGCAGGACAATATTAAGGTTGCCGCTGACTTCGCCCTTGCCGTCAAGATACTTTTCAACCAGGTTATTTGAGATTTTCAGGCTATCGGCTGCGAAATCCTGGGAAAAGACAACTTTGGCATTGTTCAAGGGGGCTTTGGCTCGCCAGAATTGTTTTATGGCCCGACCTGAAGTCGAATCAGGGTTGTTTATCTCGCTTTTAACCTGGGCAAGCATCTCATTGATGCCGGCCTGGGCCAGAAGCATTATTCTTTCCTGTTCAATGGTTCGGGTAAGGTGAACCACCGAACCGCTGCGATGGGTGTTCAGGCTGACAAGCAAAACCATCATCACCAGAGCCAGTCCGCAGACAAGGAACAGGATAAACCCTTTCCGGGAGAGTCGAGTCACATTTTGATTCCTGAGAATTAAGCTGAGAAACTTCCTTTAAGTATTTACCAGCTTCCGCCACCAAGGCCGGGGCTGGTTCGGGCGGCCGGCAATTCAATGTCTTCAATGGCATTTTCGGTTCTATCGATGATATCGTCGGGAACTCGGTCGATGGCGTTGCCAATTACCTCGTTAATTGCTGATTTTCCAGGTTTTAAACTGTCGCCAACGGTTTTCTTGACAAGAATTTTAACCAGCTCCTGGGTGTTTTCGTCATCGACAACGGCTTTGGCGTAGTCGCCGGCGAAGGAGCTGACTGCTTTACCGGTGATTCTGGAAACGGCCTGTTCGGCAGCTGCTTTGGTCGCTTCTTTTCCGGCAACCGCCAGGAATTCCTTGTCGCCGGTAATCGCTTTTTCGGCGGCTTCGCCCAGGGTGTTGCCGGCGGCTTTCAGGATCGATGCGGCGATCCCGGTGGCGCTGGCAGCTTTGCCGGTGATGGCGGCAATCGGGCCGGTAAATGGCGCGGCTGGCGGAAAACCTGCTGAGATGGCAGTGCACAGCAGAGAAACGCTGCCAAGAATTGTCGTTGCCGTAGAAAGGGCTCCGGCGGCGTCTAAAAGCGCGGAACTGGCGTCCTGGAGGGCTTTCTGGTAAATACCCAGGGCGGTAGCATTTTCGTCGATACTGTTGTAAACCTTGCTCGGATCAGTTTTGGCGGCTGCCTGGAACTTCCCGCTTTTGAGCAGTTCCATGGTCTTTTTGGCATCCTGCTGGATTTTTTCAATATCCTTGTTGGCCTTTTCAATTTTAGGTACATAGCGCTCAAGTTGTTCTTTTTCTTCGCGCGCCTTTTTCTCTTCTGCACTTTCTTTTTGCCATGGCGGGCGACTAAAAAAATTCTTGATATCGTTGATTCGGTTGAGCACCCATTTGGAAATTTTGCCGAGCTCGATGGGTTCGATCGACATAATTTCATCATAAGTTTTCTGATAATCGGCAACCGCTTTTTCGATTTGGGCTTTCTGGTTGGCAGCCTCTTCAGCAGCGACGATTACTGGAGCAAAGGGTTGCAGTAAAAAGGTAAGAAGCAGGAACAAAGAGATTACGCGACGAAAAGATTTTTTCATGGCCGGCCCCTCCAAGCAATTTGTTTATCATCTACTATTATTCTACCAGTAATTCATGGAAAAGTTTAATATATCCGGAAAATTAATTCAGCTGCTGTGACTATTTCCATGTGTGGCATAATCTACATCTGGTTTTGCAATTAACAGGCAATTAAGAATTTTCATTTCATTCTGGTTTTGGTACAGACATATCGTAGTTTTTTAAATATAATCAGAAACATGAAGATCAATAAATTAGGGATAATCCTGTTCATCCTTTTCTATTGTGCTGCTGTGTCTTCTTTGGCCGGCGTTCTGTACCGCATCGACGGAATCATGACCATCAAAGGAGACAAGGTCTACTTTCAGGCATCGAATTCCAGCACTTATCTGCTCGACATCAGCATGAATACTGCGAAAAAGTATGAGGGGCAAACCGTACAGATAGATGCAGTTGGCAAAGATGCGACCCAGGTTTATTGTTTGAAGGTGAAAAAGGTTCGTCCGGTCGAGAAAAGAATTGAAGGCAAGGGCGAAGGCGATTTCAAGGCATATCAGAAACCGGCGCGACTGGTTTCCCATGAGGATGGGGTTTTGAAAATGTCCGGGGTTCGCTGCGGGCGAAAGATCGGCACTGACAATGACAAACCCGAATTTTACTGGCGCACGGTGACGATGAAGCCAGATCTGATTAAAGAAGTATATTTTATCAAAAAGCCTTTTCCGCCGGAATGGGTTGCGGCGCATTGTCTGATGTTTTTTCAGTTCGAAAAGGGCGGGTGTTTCGATCATCACGGCAACCCGATGGCCGGGGTCGTGCTGACCATCGAGGCTTTGCAGAGGGAAAGCCAGAGTTATTCTTTGGTAAAGGGCATGCAGAAAGAATTTGGCGTAATCTGGATTCTGACTTCATGGCGGGATTACGTTCTCGAAACCTGTAAATATACCGATTACAAGCTGGTTCCCTACAAGGTGCTTTTCGACCAGGATCAGAAAAAGAAGTTGCTGATCGAGGCCATGAAGCAGGCTGGAGTTGATCGCGAAGGCGAGTTTTACCACACGACAAGAAACAACTGCACGAATAATCTGGTAATACTGCTTAACGAATGCACCGACAAGAAAATCCGG
>CAZTHA010000240.1:0-6614 GCA_964613435.1 uncultured bacterium | reverse complement strand
TGTCGAGAATGATGCCGTAGTAGCGCACTTCGTCGAGCTCGGGGTCCTTGACCATCGTGCCGATATTGGCAAACCAGCTGTAACCACCATCGAATTTGCGCAAGCGGCATTCGAAGCGCAACTCTTTGCCTCCGGCCAGATATTTTCGCACCGCGCCTTTGGCGGCGGGCAGATCTTCCGGATGAATGACCTGAAAAACCGACTCGATGTTCGGCGAAAATATTTCCGGGTTGTAACCGAGAAGGTTCTTGATATGGCTGGACCAGTAAAATCTGCCTTCTTCGGGCACGAATTCCCAACTTGCGGCACTGGCAGCAGCCAGAGCGTGAACATTGCGGCTTTCTTCCATGCGCAGGGCCATTTCCCGCTCGTGCTCGCTGCTGGTGTTCCTGAAAAAGCCGATAAGCTTGAGGTGTCGGTGTCCGGCATCGAAATAATTGCGGCCGATAAAGAAATGCCAGATGAAACGCCCATTCTGACTGCGCAGTCTGACTTCGAACTGGCAGGTTTCGTTCTGGGCGATGTTGCGCACCAGCAGCCGGTCATCAGGGTGAATGATCGAGAACCCCTCCCGGCGGGCATTTTCGATTTCCCCCCGGTCGATATAACCAAGGTTTTGATAGAGATCATCGGGGGTGATGTTGACTTCATTGGCAAAATCATATTCCCAAAGGAATAGCCCGGCCGAATCAAGTGCCAGGCGCAGGCGGTCGCGATAATCCACCAGTCGGGAAAAATCCTGACTGCGTTCGATCATCGAGCCAAACATTTCAGCAGCCAGCTCGAGTGCGGCAACTTCATATTCATGCCATTCCCGGGCATTTTCGAGACAGTGAACTTCCATGCAGCCCCAGAACTGGCGATGGACGAACACCGGAATTATAAGCAGCGAATGAATGCCGATTTTGTTTAAATTTTCTCGTACATCGTTTGAATAATCATAAATCGAGCGGCCAAAAACCTGGCCTGCCCGCATTCTTTCTTCGTTTTCATGAATTATCCTGCTGACGGTTTCGCGGGTTCCGGCCTGACAAGGCTTGTTGCTTAAATGAAAGCACGAAAAACAGCCGAAACGCTCGATGTCACCATCGAGTTTTTCGCGCAAAATTCCTACCCGGTCAGCTTCTACTGCTCGGGCAATTGCCGTAAGTGCTTCAGGCAGGGCCAGATCAAGGCTTTTTTCGGAGCCGATGACACGATGAGCCGCTTCGGCTATCCCGGTGATCAGTTTCTCACGCTGGCGTTGAATCTGCCTGGCCCGATAGTTGGCCGAAACATCGCGAATTATGCCGACGATTCGCCTTTCGCTTCTGTCTGACAAACGACAGGAAACCTTGATGATTTCACCATAAATCGAGCGAGCATTGCTCAATTCTAGCCTCTTTGTAAATTTAACCGAGTCGAGATTGGCGCTGATACGGTCGTCGCCCTCCGAGAGTGGCGAGCCTGAAGGAAAAATCTCTTCTTCATTCTTGTTTAGCAACGCTTCAGCCTGATAACCGAAAGCCTCGGCAAATCCTCGGTTACACATGATGAAGCGCCCGTTTTGCGACTTTACGAAAATTAGATCAGGTATAGAGTCAATCAAATGTTTGAGGAATGCGCGTTGCTCTTCGAGTTCTTCGGTGACCCGGTGAAGTTTGTAGTTGAGTCTGAGCAATACAAAAACCATTATGCCAAGGATCAATATGGCGGCAGAAAATAGTGCCAGCCACCGTTTTAATGTCTTCAAAGCCGTTCCGATCAGCGAAGAGTCTGCGGCGAATGGTTCCATGTTCAGGGTTTTCATCAACAGATGTACTTGGGTATAATTGGCGGGAATACCCCAGGTTGTCCGCTGTGGGCCTATTTCGTCGGTCATTTTTATCAGGGTTACCGCGACTTTTTCAACCAGCTCTTCGTTGATACCGGTTACCCCGGCAAAAGACCATTCCGGATAAAGGCGGGTCGAGCAGGCAAATGGGAGTTCATGGGCGACGAATTCATTGCTGATTTTCAGTTCACCAATTTTCAGGCGGCCGTGAAAAATTTCCTCTTCAAGAGCCGATGTGCGGCAGATGCCAAAATCGGCCCGGCCCTGCAGAACTTCGCTGAAAACCTTTTCGTCGTCATAATAATGCGATATCGAAGCACAATATTTTTTCAGATCGATGCCCCGTTCGGCAAACTCACGGGCCGCAGCCAGCCAGCCACCGATCGACAAAACCGGCCCGGCGGCAACTCTTTTGTTTTTGATGTCCCAGAGGCTGTTAATTCGCGAATTGTTTGCCTTCCAGAAAATAACCGAGCCATATAGCTCTTCAAAACCCCGCAGTTCTTCGCTTTCGCGTTTCAATGTCGCAATGATGGTCAGATTGCCTTCATAGCCGGCTTCGACACTGAATATCGGACTGGCAATGACAAAATCGACCGTGCGCTTTTCGATTGCTTCTTTGAGCTCTGTCCATGGCAATTCGATCATTTCAAAACGATGATCGGGAATGTCGCGATTCAGGGTTGAAACGGTAGCAGCCCAGTCGTAGTCCCATCCACTCAGGCTTTCTTTGTGTAAAACCCCGATTTTGACAGGTTCGGCGGCCTGCGCCAACGGCGCGGCGGTCAAGGTCAACAGCAACAGAACTATTAGAAACTGTTTAATTCTTTTCAAAGTTCTCACGGGTAGACGCTGATTTTTTTGCTTGAATCCTTCTTCTCAAATAATTCTCTGTGCTTATTCTAGCCTGATTCAAGGTTGTCGTCAAATTTTGAAACCTTCGTTCATTTCAAAGGTTCCAAAAAATTCCCAGCTCAGTAAAGTTCCCGATCAGCTTGAGTCAGGAAGTTTTCTCGGATAACACGCCACTGATCCAGCTGTTGATGCTTTTTCCTGCTTTTAGTGCAGCACAGGCAACGTTTCTGTGCAATTCGGAATTGAGGCGCAAAATTAGTTTTCCGGAGAATGGTTTTTCTGGATCACGTTTGTGCTTTTTGCACATGGCCAGATAATCTTCGACAGAATCCTGCATCGCCTTTCGAAGCTCCGAGACACTTTGCCCCTGAAAGGTAATTATATCGCGAATACCCACTATTTCTCCGTGGAAAATGTCGGTACTATCGTCAAATTCCACCCGACCGATGTAACCTTTGTAACTCAACATGATTTTACCCCGGCATGCAGTAAAAATTTACGCACTGAAACAACTGCTCCGCGATCAGTTTCTTTCTGGGGATGAGGACGATGAAAGCTCGCAAATACCCCGTTAAGAATGAATCTAACCCGTGAACCGTTACCTTCTTCTTTGCTGGCACCTAGATAAATCAGCAAAGACTCTATGTCTTCCCAGCTGATATTGCTCCTGACCGGTGACGCAAATATCGACTTTAGTATTTTAAGGTTTTTACTGTTCATAATAATGATACCACAAATAAGTATCAGTTTAAATTTAATTAATTTTTATTGGTGCAGGGCGGCGAAACTGGCAATGCTTTTGAGGTTTCTGGTCAGTGGGCCATCAGCAGGCAATAGGCCAATAATCTCAGATTGTCTGTCTGTGTCGAGTCCGGCAAAATTGCGGGTCAATACCGTTGCGGTCGATTCAAGACGTTCCTGTCGGCGAAGAAAGTCGCTTTCGTCGGTTGCTGTGCCAAGATTTTCAAGCCCGACCCCGTATGCTTCTGCCAGATGGATCAGGTATTCCGGTCTATTTTGAGCCGCGTTTCCGGCGATGATTATGTCGATATAGTTGGTTTCTTCTGCTTTAAGGGCAGTTCTATCAACGATGATTTCAAATCCCCATTTGTCTTCCCGTTCAAAAATGAAGACCCGCGGGGCATAAGCATAATCATGGGTATGGTTAATATGAACGTGAAAATCATCGATTGAGATGCTTGCATGATCACCTTTTGGAAACTCTCCGCCGATGCAGATTTCGTCATACCAGCAGTTGTTGCATGGTTCCCATTCCGGGTAAACCACTCCGCCATAGATATGCTGCAGATTCTGATCACGCAGAAAGAAACGACAGTCTGGTTCGCGAACATAGGCGACGCCTTCATAATAGAATTTGCCTTCTATTAGCTTGAATTCGCGATTGCCCTTTCGATAGCCGGGCGCATGAATTTCGATCGAGGCGCTGCTTTTGCTGATAGAAACCGTTGCCGTCGCGTTCTGAACCTCTTTTTTGCTGTTCTGACTGATAACCTGCAGCCTGAATCGGTATTCGCCGCTGGTGATCTGTAAAAACCTGTCCTGAGAATCGCTGCCTGAACCATAACCAGAAAGACAGATGAAAAAGAAAGCGGTTAGAAAGCCAAAGAATTTGTTGCTGAGCATTTTTTTCCTCCAGGTTTGCTTTTTTCTGATCTCACTGTTAAATCAACGCAAAAGCAAAAATGGGAAAAAATTTTTTGGAACCATAATATCCCGCAATTTGTCTAAAATTTATAAAGGCAGTAAAGGAGGGTAAACTTATGAATATCAAGAAACTTTTGGTCTCGTTGATGGTAGTCGTTTCCGTTTTCGCACTGGCTGGAATCGTCAGCGGCGAAATTAAAGACGTTCTTGGCGACGAAAAAGCCCCGCCCGCAAAAGAGAGCGAGCTCATGAGGCCCTTCGGTGCGTTGAAGGTTCCTGCTGACCCGTTCTTCGAAGATTTTGAAAAAGAAATGCATCAGATGTTCGACTCGTTTCGTGCCATGCCAGGGTTTGGCGGCATGCAAATGCCTGATCTGACCAGAAGTATGCACGGTTTTAATCAGGGACGTACCGATGTCCGCATCGAAGACGACAATGTCATCGTTCTCATTGATCTTCCCGGTCATAATAAAGATGCCATTGATCTGCGCCTCAAGGGTAATGATCTCATAATCACCTCAGAAAGAAAGTCCGAACAGTCTCAGGAAGAAAAAGACAAATTCTTTCGCCGCGAAATCTCTTACGGCAACTTCTCACGGGTAATTGCCCTGCCGCGCAAGGTTATCGAAGCCAAAGCCTCTGCCGCTTATCTTGATGGCGTGCTCAAAGTAACTCTACCCATCGACAAAACCAGCCCCCTCGACGAAAAAGGCTACAAAATCCCCATTAACTAAAACAGCTTTGACAGCCTGATATTTAGTTGCTAGAATATTTCCTGAGAGGTGTCCGGGAATGCCGCCAAAGATTTCAGAACTGGTTTCACAGCTTGAAAAAGCAGGTTTTGTTGATCGCGGTGGCAAAGGCAGTCACAGAAACTTTGTTCATGAGTTGCTTGATCGGCCGGTGACAATTTCCGGTAAACTTTCCGATGATGCCAGGCATTATCAGATTAAGGCGGTCAAAGAAGCTTTGAAGGAGATTGGTGCCAATGAAAGATAGTGCCAGATATGTCAAAATTGTTGAGTGGTCTGACGAAGATAAATGTTACATTGGTAGCGCGCCAGGCCTTATCATCGGCGGCTGCCATGGTGATGATGAGCAAAAAGTCTTCGCCGAACTCTGTCAAATAGTTGAAGAAGCGATTCTTATCTATAAACAGCGCGGAAAATCACTGCCACCACCGACTTATGGCAAAGATCTTGCCGGAAAATTCCTCAAAGCTGCCTGAAATGTTGCTTTTATCATTCCTGGTTTTTGGGGAAGATTTTGCCGCAGTCGATCTCGAGACCGGGAAACTGAGCCACTGCGAAGGTTGAACTCGAATCATAGACCTCTTCGTAGCGATAATGCCCGTCTATGTCGAGCTTGTAAACCCTGATCAGCCGGTCTTCAGTGCCGATCAGCCAGTATTCCTTAACGCCGTTCTCTTCATAGAGTCGGCGTTTTCTTATATTGTCATGGGATGCGGTCGATGGTGAGAAAATCTCGACTATCAGATCAGGCGAGCCGAAAATGCCCCGCTTCTCAATGATTTTTTCATCACAGACAACAAGCAGGTCAGGCTGCACTACGTCAAAAATTTCGCGGTCTGCTTTGCCTTTTTTTCTTAAAGCAACATCGACCGGAGCAATGAATACCTCGCAGGGCTTATCCTGAAAAAAGTCATACAGTAATACTGCAACTTTTAGACAGACCCTTTGATGCTCGGTCGTCGGCGCATTCATCGCGTAAATTTTACCGGCGATCAATTCATAGCGTTTGCCGTCGTCGATCTCGCAATAGTCGGCATAAGACCAGACCTTTTTCTTCTTTTTCGTCGCAGCAACCATGACTCAACCTCCATCTTTCTTCGCGAATAGTATAACACAAAGTTTTTTTACTCAATTGATGCCTTTGTGATAAAAAGCGGTACTTTAAAAAAAACACCTGTTTGTGTAAAATTAAATAGTCCAAGTTATTTCCTGCGGTGGCAAAAATAAATGCCCGAGTTAGCACGTTTTTTTGGAATTATTATCTGCATGTATGCTGAGGTTGGCTTGCCCCATCATCGGCCGCATTTTCACGCTTATTTTCAAAATCAATCAGCAGTTTTTTCTATTGATGAAATTGAACTGATCGGTGGAATAATTCCACAAAGGCAGCGACGTCTTATCGAGGCCTGGGCAGAGCTTCATCAGCATGAATTGATTGAAAACTGGGAGCGGCTGCAGACCGGTGAGCTCCCATTTAAAATTGCTCCTTTAAGATAGAAATAGAGGTTAAGTATGTCCCACGATGTTTT
>CAZTHA010000239.1:0-6657 GCA_964613435.1 uncultured bacterium | reverse complement strand
AATCAAAGCGTTGTTTGCGCCTACTTTTTGGTTTGTCGACCATACTGCTGCGCGTTGCTTTCGGCATGGAAAGCTCCTCTTTTGCCGCGACAAAATAGCCTCGCCGGGGTATAGAATCAATATAGCCCTCGCTGATTAACTGCGAATAGGCAGTTTCAACGGTGGTCTGGCTAATGTTCAAGCTTCTTTCAAGCTGCTTTTTCGACGGCAGTCTCGTGCCATAGACCAGTCGCCCGGCGACTATTTCATTCTTGATTTGCTGATATAGCTGTTGATAAAGAGGCGATTCATCTTTGCTTCGCCATTTGATCGTGATTGTTTTCATTTGTGGTTGCGGGTCTTCCTGACCACCTAAAAAATTAATAAACTGGCACTTTTAAAATAGTCAGAAATGATTTAATTTGCAACCATTAAAATTAAAGATTGGAGATATTGTTATGGGCGAAATGAAAATAGGTACCGACCGCGTTAAAAGAGGTATGGCCGAAATGCAGAAAGGCGGCGTGATCATGGACGTGGTCAACGCTGAACAGGCAAAAATTGCCGAGGCTGCCGGTGCAGTCGCCGTAATGGCGCTTGAAAGAGTTCCAGCCGATATTCGTCGGGCGGGTGGGGTGGCCAGAATGGCTGATCCAGGCATAGTTGAATCGGTCATGGCCGCAGTTTCCATTCCGGTAATGGCCAAAGCCAGAATTGGTCACATTGCCGAAGCCCGCGTGCTCGAAGCGATGGGCGTCGATTATATCGATGAAAGTGAAGTGCTAACTCCAGCTGATGAAGAATTTCACCTTCTCAAAAGCTCTTTCACCGTTCCGTTCGTTTGTGGCTGTCGCGATCTCGGCGAAGCCTGCCGGCGCATCGGCGAAGGTGCTGCCATGTTGCGCACCAAGGGCGAGCCTGGCACCGGCAATATTGTTGAAGCCGTTCGCCACCTGCGCAAGGTTAATGGCCAGATCAAGAAGCTCTGCGGTCTTTCTGAAGATGAAGTCATGGTCGAGGCCAAAAACCTTGGTGCACCATATCAGATTCTTCTTGAAATCAGACGCCTTGGCCGTTTGCCCGTAGTTAATTTCGCTGCCGGCGGCGTAGCTACTCCTGCCGATGCGGCCTTGATGATGGAACTCGGCGCTGACGGCGTTTTTGTCGGTTCGGGAATTTTCAAATCCGAAAACCCCGAAAAATTTGCCCGGGCCATAGTCCAGGCAACTACCCATTATCAGGACTATAAGCTGATTGCAGAAATTTCCAAAGGGCTCGGCACGGCGATGCACGGTCTGGAAATGGGCACTCTGGCCGCCGGAGAGCGTATGCAGGACCGCGGCATCTGATCGTCATGAATAGAATTCGTATCGGTGTTCTCGGGCTGCAGGGAGCAGTCCGGGAACATGTTAAAACCTTTCAACGCTGCGGCGTCGATGCCGTTGCCGTAAAATCCATCGACGAGCTTGAGTTGGTAAATGGTCTGGTTATTCCTGGCGGCGAAAGCACGACCATTCGCCGCTTGCTTGATACTTCCGGTATGATTGCTCCGTTGATCAAGTTTTCCCAGGCCCGCCGCCCGATTTTCGGAACCTGTGCCGGCTTGATTCTGCTGGCCAAAAAGCTGATCAGTGGTGAAACCCACAATCTTGGGCTGATGAATATAACAGTTGAGCGCAATTCTTTCGGCAGGCAGGTTGACAGCTTTGAAACTGATCTGGAAATTCAGGGTCTGGACAAGCCTTTCCCGGCGGTTTTTATTCGGGCGCCGCATATTGTTGAAGTTGGTGAAGGCGTTGATGTGCTCAGCTCATGCCAGAATCGCATGGTGATGGTGCGCCAGGGACATCTGCTCGGCTGTTCTTTCCACCCGGAACTTACCGATGACGATCGGATCAGTCGTCTGTTCGTCGACATGGTTGCCGACAGTCTCAAGGATTAGGCCGATTTTCAGGCGCGGAATAGTTTGATTCCCCTGTCGTGCCGTTGTTCGCACCCGTTTCCGTATTCTGTACAAGCTGGAGCTTTTCAGAAAAATTTTCCAGAAAAGCCTTGTCATTGCGGCTTTGGGCGTCAGCTTTCAGTAGTTCGCGGTATTTGCTCGGTAGAAGAGGGAATTTAACGATTTCTTCGCTACGCTCCAGCCTTGAATCGCCTTCTATTGCTCTTAGCTTACGAAACGCCTCGAGAAATTCATTTTCCTGGTCGAGCATCGCCAGCATTTTGATGCACTCACGCTGGTAATCAGGGTTGTCGGGCGAAATGGCCAGCAAACTTTCTATTAGCGGCAATGCCACTAAGTAGTTGCCTGCGTAGAAGGCCTTGTCGTATTCCTGGGCAAGAATATTAGCATTCTGGGCCAACAAAACCGAACATAAAGAAAGGCAGAATATGGCAATTCCTGCCAGAACCTGTTTGTTTTTCATGCAATTCCCCCGGGCCAGTTTAAAGCTTTATCTTGGTGGCCTGATTAGATCCTGGGCTGGCTATAAAATCGATACAAAAATCTCACTATAAAATAGTTTGTCTAAAAAACACCGGTTTGTCAAATTTTCTCTGGTTATCGATTATCGCCTTGTTTGAAATTTGCAATTGCGTTGACAAAGTCAAGAAGGTCAATTAATCTATTACCATATGGAGAGAGACGATGAATAAAACCCGCTTGAAAGCTTTGCTGCTAATTTTGATTTTATGTTCTGTACCTTCCCTGTTTGGTCAGATTAAAGACGCTGATGCGCTCCTGGTTGATATTCCTGAACCTCCCGGAGCCCGCTCCGAATTGCCATCGCCCGTTCCCATGGTCTACCAGTTCATGGGCGCGCTTATGGATGGTGAATTCGACATCTGTCTTGCCAATTTCGATGTCGAAACCTTTCTGGCAATCCTCTTCGAGCGCCAGATTCAGCGCATGAGTCCCGAAGAATACCGCGAACTCTATTCTTTTCAGATTCAATCCCATCGCAATGAATTTCGATTCCTTGCCAAAGTGATGAATCGGGTGGCCAAAGGCGCCAAAATCAGCTATTCCGACCCACGCTACCACAAAAAAGTTCAGAGCAAAATCGTCATTCGCCTCAATACTAACCGCGGTAAATTTGAATTCATCGTATATTGTCGCTACAATAATGATCGTTGGACCGTCTATGACTATGTTCTCAACGGTCAGCGCCTTAGCAAGACCTTCAGAACGGCACTGCAGGGCGTCGGTGTCAGCAGCTACATGTCGAGCCTCAGGCCCTTTTACGGCGAAAGAAGAGGCTTTAGACCAATTCGAAATCGCGATTATGACTTTTCGATTCTCGTACCCAGCGATTTTCAGATCAGGGAAAATGTCAGCCCGGCTTTGCTGGCATCCGTCGACGCATTTGACGGGCAATTCCTGATGCATGTCCAGGCCGCGACCTATGACGAACCGCAAAACCTTTCCCAGGTTGGCAAGGCTATTAAAGAAACGCTTATGCCTTTCAGCCCACGCCTGTATGACCAATGGAAATCAGAGCTGGCCGGTGTCGAAATCGGCAATGTTCTTTTTCATTTCCTGAAAAACAAAAAACGCCTGTTTACCCACATGGTAATCGTTCCCCTCGGCAAGAAGCTTATCGTTGTCAACTTCTACCATAGCAGTCTGCAGTTGTTGAAGCACATGACCAATCTGCGCGAACGCATCATGGAAACCATCGCCTTGCCGAAAATTGAAGCCGCCGGCGGTATTCTCCCCGGTGAGATTCCCGACGAGCTGACACTTAATGGTAACGAACTCGGACTCGATGAAGGCAGCGATTTTGAAGACAGTGGCGACATTACTCTTACGCCCGATGACGATTCCAGTTCAAGTGAATTCGGCATGTCCGATTCGTCTGATACGTCCTACAATACGGATTCAACTGACACTTCATACCCGGCTGACAACTATTCAACCAGCGAAATCCCGCCACCCACCAATGACGAACAGTCAGACATGCTCACCCCAGATTCCTATATCGATGGCGGTGACTCAGATTATCCTGATCCACCACCACCCCCACCACCAGATGATGATATCAGTTATCCCGACGATAACGAAGTTCCGCCACCGCCCCCACCGGATGGCAGCTACGGTGATGGCTCCGGTTCAGATGATGATGATTACCTCTATGACTCCAACGGTGGCAGCGAAGTATCGTTTTAATTGTTTACCAGATCAACCTTGATCAGATAGCGGCGGTCGATATGGCCGCCGCTTTTTTCTGTCGAAAAACCGGGATTCTTGCCTGATTGTAATTTCGGCGTCGACTGGCTGGTAGCATTGCTGCCGCCGCCCAGACTAACCCATTGGCCGAGTGGGGCTTCAATTTGGGTTAAGAGGGTTTCTGAATCAAGCCCCTCACCCGTTGAATACCAGACTTCAATTTGGGCAGTATTGTTACCTGTCAGATGACCGGAGACCATAAGACCTCTCGCAATGACAATCGTTTCGATTGCTTCGCCAAAATAGGTCGGATAACTGAAAATTCTGATGCTGTCGTCGGTCAGGCGTGCCTTTCGATATTCCATGGCAATAACCGAATTTTCGCCCGTTTCACGGCTTTGCGTCCTGCTTTTCTGAAATCTGTTCCTTTTACCGAGGCTAATTTCCTGCCGCTGAAAGCTCTCATTTGCAGTCCTTTGAACACTAAAGCGCAACAAAGCCGGTTTGCGGTCGAGATCGGCGACAAGCTTGTCGATAGTTGTGAGAATCTCCTGGTCATCGGAATTTACAATCAGTGCATTGATCATGGGTGCCGCTGCGACTTTAACTTTTTTGCCAAATAGTTGATTGAGCGTCATAATTATTGAATCTGGGGCAGCATAGCTCAACTTGATTATCTTTATCTCGGCCATTAGAGCCTGGCTTGAAAAAATTATCAGCAAAACCATCGAAAAAATAAGAACTATTCTTGTATTCATGGTATCTCGCTTATACTGAAAATAAGCTTCCCTCCCGGATCTGTCGTTTGCATTTCTCCATATCTGAATTTTAACCAGTTTGTCGGCGTCTGTCCAAAGTAGAAATTTACCGGACAAACTGGCAACCAGCGGCCATGATCGCATACTTCAACCCATAGGTGGGTCGAACTTTTCAACGGTCTGTTGGCGATTAGTCCGCCGACAAGTCTGGATTTTATGCCGAAGCAGGTTAGAACTTCGTGTAAAAGTCTTGCCTTGCCGCTGCAGTCACCTTCGCCATTTTCAAGTAACTTAAGGGCCGAGGTTTTTTTTCTGGTTTTGGTATAGGGAATGTTAAAGCCAATGTCGATCAGCAAACGACGTACCAACTCTTCTCCTGTGTCGCAGTCAAGATAATTTGCCGCAAATTCAGCTATTTCCGGCGCAACTTTCCGGTTCGTGAAAACCGGCTTTTCCTGCAATATTCGACGAAATCGCATATCGGCCCAATTATTCGGCATGACGGTTATCCTGGTTGAAAACACTTCTGAGTATGCCTTTCGCGGCGAATAAACAAAAAGGCTGCTGCCATTTTGCCTGGCTTTGGCGGATTTGCTGACTGATGTCCATTCTTTGGCCTTTTGTCGCAGGTCCTGGATTGGACCGGCAAGACGCAAATAATTAAAGCCTTTTTTTCGGGAAAAATTCAGTTCTATTCGGAAGGTTTCCGGCCGGTCCGGGTCATTTTCGAGAGCCTGACAGTCTCCGTCACGGTGGTAGTCGCCCAGGGTGTGAAAGACGCTGTCCTGTTTCAAAATCATTGAAATCAAACCAAAATAATCTGCGCCACTTTCGCGCCATTTCAGCTTTTTGAACTTTTCTTCGGCAGCTTCTTTAAACCTTGAATCGGGGTTCCACTCAAGGTTCATGGTGTTCTGGTAATCGAGAAAATATCTTGGTTGAACTGCTGAATCAATGACTAACCGGCTGTTTTGAAGAATTCTGGCGGAGTTCAGGCCCACATTGAAGATAATTCGGTCTGAACCGGCTCCGCCAATTATTGCCGCCAATTTTCCTTCTCTTTTGATCATTAGCGGTGCTTTTGAGGAAATTGGCCCGGCATTGGCCGGGTAATCGGCCGGATAGCTTGCTACCAGCGAAGTAAAATTCCGCATTTCATTGTTGTAGAAAAAACCTAGCGGCGAGAGTTCGCCGGTGCCGCAATGACTGCCAAGGGTGAGAGTCATCGATACAGCCATGTCGTTTTTGTCCCACACACAAAGATGGGTGGTTTGACTGTCGTCGTCACGGGCTTTCTCTTTAAAGTCTTTTTCAATTGAATTCAGTGTTTTTCCAGAATAAAATTTTTCAGGAAACTTCAAATACATGCTTAAATAATTGTATTTATGGTCGATTATTTTTTTTGCGGTTTCAGAAACAAATTCAAGCGTATCGACGGTTGGTGAAAAGAAGTTCTGATTCGAGTCTGCAAGTAGTCGGGCAAGTTTCATCGCCACAATCGAACTTGAAGGCGGTGGATTGCCGTAGAGTTCGAAATTCTGCCAATCAAGCCTGACCGGAACCCTGAGACTGGAAGAATATCGTTTTAAATCGCTTAAACTATAGGTTGAGCCAAGACTTTGCATGTGGTTAACCATGCGTGCTGCGTCTTCGCCTCGATAAAAAGATTCGCCGAGGTCTCTGGCCAGGTTTTGCAGGGTCTGTGCCAAAACAGGCTGCTTTAACACTGATCCGGCCGGCAGGGCATAGCCA
>CAZTHA010000238.1:0-6708 GCA_964613435.1 uncultured bacterium | reverse complement strand
AGGGATGCTGCAGGCTTTTTGAATGCGGCCTTTAAGCATGGGGTCATCTTTGCATTTTTCAAGAAAGAAATCGAGAGCGCTTTTACCCTCGACTTGCTGATTCTGCAGCAGCATTGACATCATTTTTAGCAGGTGCGATTTACCTGAACCGAAAAAACCTGATATCCAGGCCCCGTTCACTTTATCGGGGTTATTGTAGTATTCGAAAAAGTCATATAGCCTTTTGGAAATTTCGTGGGTTACGACATATTCTTCGAGTTCGTTGAGCAGGCCGGAGTCATCGTCGGCTTTAATAACCCCTTCAATGCTGCGATCAATTGGTTTGGCAAAAAGTTCTCTCAATTTCATGCTGTGTCCTCACTTTAAACTTGGCGATGAAGTATATTGAAGGCGCGATAGTATTTATCATCATGCAAAAGACCGAACAGGTCCAATGATGCACCTTTTTCGAGTGAATGGGTATATTCTCCCGGAAAAAACATCAGAGTCGGCCTTTCTTTGGCGGTACTTTGAAGATTGTTGAGTACATTGTGTGAGCGCAGAAGCGGGAACGATGCCCCCACCCCGGTCAAAAAAAGGACATCGAAGTCGGTTTGCTTCATTTTGTCGGCGATTGCCGGGATAAGCACCGACTTAACATCGAGAATTCCCTGCAGGTCATCGAGAAGGGCAGATTTGCTGACTTCGGCTTCTTTTTCAAGATAAAATTCAAGATCGCCGTCTTTTTCGAGAATCTCTATCATCAGCCGATAAAGATTAATCTGCAAAACCTGAACGTTAATCTGAGCCAATGATTTTGTAAGCTTTTCGACAATTTCGTCGATCTGTTTCTGATATTTTGGCTCGAATGGCAAAATGTGAAAGGGTATTTCATTGCCGAGATTCGTCATTTTCAGAAAAGACTCGGTGCAGATAACCTTATAAAGATGGTCGTAAATTTTTGCCTGGTTAAAAGCTTCGGGTTCGATCATTTGGTGGCATACCTTTTAAATTCAGCGTTGGAAATCGGTAAAACTTCTAAAAAACGATAATCGCCGGCCAATTTAGAGGGCACAGCATGCAACCCGGCAAAAGGAATAATAAGCCCATCATTATTTATTATTTCAGCCTCTCTAACGATCTTGAAAAGAACCTGGCGCAGCTTGGCAAGAGTTTGCGGGCTGATTTTCTCGAGTTCGGAATGCCAGACCTTTTTTGAATTGAAAAAGTCATTGAAGTCTGAATGATCAACGTGATACTGCATGGTTAAATGCTTGTGCCGGACAACTTCGACGGCGAATTCTCTGATAAAGTCATAGGTCTGACAAACGGCAAACCAGACGATTTTGCGCTGAATCTCGGGAATTAGTTCAGGGGTCAGCATGATCAGTTCGTCAGAAAGGTTTTTCAGGCGAAGAATGATTTCCTGGGCATTTCTTTTAAGGGTAGCGGCAGTTCTTGCCTGCAAAAGATTTTCTTTTATGGTAAGCTCTCTGACCAGATCCCAGTTTTTTAAGCGGCAAAAAGAAGTTATCACCAGCAGCGATTCTTTTAAAAAAAGCCCCCCGGTGGAAAAAGACATTCTATATTGTCTGTTTGTCTCAATCATAGCTTTTCGTCAACAGTTGAAAGCTTAAACTTTCATGCAGATAAAGTCAATAAAAAGCAAAGTTCAAAACCAGTTGATTGGCCCACAGGGATTTTTTATTTATTCTTTATAATCGCCAGAGTGTCGTGATATAAAAGAAAAATGATCAAACTTTTGGGGAGGACTTATGAGCGAACCGATTAAAGATGAAAATTTGAACAATGATTTTGACGATGAAGTTATTGAAGAGACCGATGAAATTCTTCAAGCTCGAGCCAAAATAAAAGAAAAGTATTGCAATATGACCCGCGAGGAAATATTTGCACTGGTCCAAAGCGAAGAGGAGAAAGAGATGGAAGAAGATGAAAGAGAGGCACAAAAATGGATTTTGTTGCCAGATAGCATAGCCTCTGTTTTGCCTGCAATCGATGCAACAACAAATATGCCACCCGAAGACATCAAGATTCCATTAAAATGGCAACTTGGGTATAGAATTACCTGGTATCCTTATGAATATGATGGGGAAGATATTGTTAAGGCCTATTACACCTGTCACCTCGGCGTAATTATTGGTTCAGCAAAATTTTCGGTAGATCATTTAAGCAGACTTGATTTTACAAATGATGAGGCTGAGGATTTTTTGTCGGCTATGGAAATGTTTATTGAAAGAGACTTAGAATGGAATCCTGCAACCACATTAAAGTATTTGCAGGACGAAGAATACTTTGGTTCGGAAGAATATATCAATAGTATGAACGCAGAATTTCAATCCTTTATAGCTGACTTGATTCAGGAATAATTTCGAAATACTTTAACCTTCATTCTCTAGTGCATCTACGTTTGCACCGGCCTCAAACAAAATTTTAAGCATTTTTTTATTGAGTTTGGGATTTAAGCCTGCTATTTCAAGTGGCGTTCTGCCGAGATTATCAGTTAATTCAATATCAATACCAAGATTAATCATTATCTGAGCAGTTTTGCAGTCATCTTCTGCCACAGCAAAGTGCAGGCATGACCAGCCAAATTCTTCTTCCTGTGCGTTGATATCGGCACCACGATCTAACAGGGCTTTAATTCTCTTTTCTGTTATCTTCTGTGTTAAACACATGTCTATCAAAGGCGTAAGACCTTTTTCACCACGAAAATTTATATCCGCGCCAGATTCGATTAACAGGTCAAGAATTTTTTCAATTTTCTTAATTCTCGTCGCATAAAAAATTGGAGTATAGTTGCTGGATTGGGTTGCGCTTACGTTTGCGCCTGCTGCCAAAAGCATTTTTGCTTTTTCAACAGGTTTTTCATCTGCAAGAACGGCATTGAACAATGGTGTGAAACCATCCTCATCCTGGGCTTCCAGATCGGCGCCTGCTTGAATGAGATGCTCAATTACAGACAAATTTTTGCTAAAATCTACAGCAAAATGAAGTGGCGTGTTACCATCCTCAGCAGTTTTTGAATTTATATCAATGCCGGTTTTTAAAAGAAGGTCAATGATTTCGGTCTTTTGCGAATATTTTGCAGCAAAATGAAGCGCATTCCAGGATTCTATTTCAGGAACTTCTAGTTTTGTTTTAGCGCCTTGGCTTAAAAGAAATTTAACCAGCTTGAGATTATCATTTGCAATCGCAAAGAAAAGTGGGGAAATACCATTATTATCAGTCACGTCAATCCTTGCACCACATTCAATAAGGGCTTTAACAATTTCAAAACCGTCTAGATTACTTTTAGATGCAATCAAAATCGGATTCATGCCATTTTCAGAAAAGCGATTTACATCTGCTCCTGCCTTGTACAGAATTCGAATAACATCAGGATCAGAGTTGCTCTTAGCAGCGAAATGGATCGCCTGAGCCCCTTCAAGACTAATAAAGTTAATATCGGCCCCGCAAGAAACTAATACCTTTAAAAATTCACTGGTTCTCTTACTCGCGGCAACTATAGATGGCGTAATATTATTTTCTGCTGAAACATGATTGACGTTTGCGCCCAGATCAATCAATTTTTTAAAGATCTGAATACCACAATTCATATTACTCAAAGCAACCTCTAATGGATTAAATCCATCGATATCATCTTTTTCGACTTCGACTCCATTATTAACGATCAATTCTATAATTTCTGCCCTTAAATCATCTCTTGATTGATCTTGGAAATCAGACTCATCATCTTTATTCAAATCATCATCAAATACTTCCAAAGCGTAATGCAGAGGAGTTCCAAACTCACAGAAGTTTTCATCAAAACGAAAGCCTGAATCTAAAAAGAGCTTCATTATTGAAGGTCTCTCATATGCAATTGCCATATGCATAGGTGTAACACCTTCTGTATCGGCTAGTTTCATATTCGCGCCGGCTGAAAGAAGTCGTTTTATGAAATTTTTATCAAGACGTTGTTCTACAGCTGAATGCAATATACTTTTTCCATTCCCTGCAATAGCATTCACATTTGCGCCAGATTGCAATAAAAGCTCAAGCAATTCAGATGTTCTATTATTTGACAGCAGAGCAAAAAACAATGTTGAAATTCCATTTGAGGAAAAAAGATTAACAGAAGCACCATTTTCGAGCAAAAATTGGACCATTTTCAAGCGAACGTCATTGCCATGAATATTATAAATTGCAGCAAATAAAGGCAGTGAAGCACGACCGCTTTCCTGATCAGGGTCAGCTCCGCTCTGAATCAATTGCATTAATAACCATGGATCTGAACAAAACATTGCAGCATGGGTCAAAGGAACCCTGTAATCAGGAATAACTTCAAGCAAAATGTTACCGGCTTTAACAACTCTTGAAAAAAAATCAGGTATCTTTTGGCTTAATTCTTTAAGCACATCAATATTCTCATCATTTAACAATAAATTTATGTCAAAGCCAGCCTCGCATAAAGTGAACAAAATTTCTGGATTTGGGTTCTGCAATGCTGAAGTTATTGCCAGAAATTGTATCTGATCAGTATCTTCATCAGGGCAATCCCATATTTCCTGATAAGCAATATCAATTTCAATTATCCTTTTTAAAATCTCAGGATTTTCATTATTGGCTGCCGCTGTCATCAAAAGGTTAGTATCATTGATTTCAGCGGTTACATCAGCTCCGGCATCAGCCAGGGCTAAAATTACATCAGGATTACTATTTTTTGCAGCGGCAAGAAACAAAGCATTGGTTAATGCTTGCTTATCGAAACCTTCCTTGGCAAGAATTTTTATTACTTCTGGGTCATTGTGGCTAAATGATGCAATTTCTAATGAGTTAGTTTCATCCATACAAATAAATGGATCAGCACCCAAACAAAGCATTTTTTTTATCAAAGGTGGCCCGTAACCCTGTAAAATAGCCACAACAAATGGGGTAACACCTTCAAATTGGTAGTTCAGATCTACCTCTGAATTTAGGTCTGAAATAAGGACATCTTCAGATGGTTTTTCTACAAGTTTTTTAAAAAATTGTTCTGTTGTTTGAGATACAATTGCCATAATTTCCCCCATTTCTTCAAATAAATCGCAGAATAAAAAGCTCTATTTAAAGTAATTTTTTATCCAATTTTTTAGGATATCAACACTGCCATCGTTCATGCCAAATCTTGAAAAAAGTAATTTTTTGCTTTTATCAGACTGATCAAGCACAAAGACCCCGTTAATGTCTATAAGCAAACCTTTTCTCTTGTGAGAAATGTCGAGGTATTCAAAAACTCTGTTCCAATCAAAGCTGTGATCGGAATCAATGTCAAACTTAGCCTCAATCGGAAGTAAAAGCCCTTTTTTTTCAACACAGTAATCAACTCTGATATTCTTGTCAGGATGAGTAACAAATTCTGAAATAATGCGGGCATCGCCCGGCAAAACGCGGATCAGCAGCGGGTCGATAAACATTTTCCGCACGCCTTCTTCATCCTGGAAAAAATTGGCCAAATGCTTCTGGTTCAAGTTTCTGTTTTTCTCTTTGTCTTTGAAGAATCTTGCATCGACCAGGCCCATTTCTTCAGCCCAGTTAAGCGAATCTGGGGCTGGCATTACCTCAGGCCAGTAGGCCTCGAAGCTTAAATATGTGTCGACTAATTCAGGATTTCTTGCGAAAAGTAGCTTTTTAAAAGCCTCGAGGTAATCATCATGTCCATAGAGAGACTTTGGCTGCCTGATTCCGCCCCTGCTGTTGCGAAAATGACTGGTTAAAGATATTCCATCAGGGGTGATTATTTCATCGGTAGGGATTGGTGCGTTGAAAATCTTGATATCACCAACGAAAGCCTTGCTGTTCCAATAGAAAAGACCTTTACGGTGTTGCCGCATGCTGTCAGTTAACAGTCTGCCAGCGGCAAAAATGCTTCCCGGTAGAGTTTTATAAAAATCCCCTGATTCACCGCTGAATTCAAGACCTTTAAGAATTGCTCCGCCAGACTTGGTGAAATAGAAAAGAACAACATCGCCATAGCTGCAATAACGATTGGTAGACCAGATTGTTCCACCATTTTTTTCAGAAACTTCGATCAGTTCATTAACATTACACAAATCATTCAAAGGAGAAACAAAATAATTTACTCTGTCAATGTCAGGCAATCTCTGATTTAGCACGTTGCCAAGGCAAAAACCAAAGCTATTGAACTGGTTTTGCAGACTTCTATGGTCAGCATCATTTTCATCGGCGAGCTCAACCCATCGATCAAAAAGATCAAAAAGGTATTCGGTGTCGGCTTTGTTTTCTGTTTCAGATTTCCATAAGCGCTGCTGATCTATTTCAACAGGAAATCCCGGATAATCTTCGTCACTCAATAGCTCAAAAGCAGTCTGGAAATTCAAGCCAGGAATTCGCTCGTCAAAAAAGCCTTGCAAAATTTCATCGACAAGGGCTAGATCGCTGTCTAATTTATCACTGCCTTCTATCACCAGCCTTAAAATACTGGCCCATAGTTCTCCGATCTCAAAAGCCTCTTCATCAGGCTCTTCTCCCGGGCGAAGATCCGTAGCAGACATTATTATTCTGCTCAAACAAGGCTTTGAAAAGCCAGGGTTCAGGTAAACTTCAAATTCCAGACGAAAGTTAGATTCAACATCGCCTTTATATCTGGTCATTCGACTAGTAACACGGTATCGTTCAAGAACCTTGTTCATAGTTGTCCTCCCCCATCTGCTTTTTTTCAACAGTGAT